>JAOZSO010000044.1:0-9734 GCA_029939655.1 Desulfobacterales bacterium | reverse complement strand
AACCCATTGATTATCCTTTGCCATGTTGTTTATGCAACCTTGGGGTTTAGCTTTCGAGCTTATCTATCGCACTTTTTAACTCTAAGACCTCTAATGGGCAGTCAGGCCAATCATGAATCCAACAAACTATCATATCAGCACCAGCAGGGTCATAATCATGTGATTTAAAGTCGCTGCTTTTATATTCAAATTTGATTCTTACACGTTGGTACCGATTCTCACCTATGTGTCTTTTGGCTTCACAGTCAGGAAAAGCAGCATGAACAGCTTCGACCATAAAACCAATTTCATGACTTACCATCCCGAATAGATATATAACGCCGTTTTCATTAATCGGGGCGTGCCTAAGACTTCTAAAGTCGATTAACTCACCAAACTCAGCAATTTCCACTTTAATCATTTCCTCCATTCCTTTTTTAGATTGTGCAGGGGGATTAATTGGGGGCTGTATTATCTCGTGGTTTGATTTTGTATCCGTTAATTCCAAACTATCCAATTCGGTGATAACATCTTCTTTGGCAATAGCTTCCTTTTTGGCGATAGTTTTCTTTTTGGCAATAGTTTTTTTCTTGGTAATAGCTTTCTTATCCGAGAGTGTCTTAGAACGCTTTGGTTGACTTTCAATTTTTGCAAGACGCTTTAATTCAGACCAACCTCCTTCTGTGAACTGATTCTCGATTTGCCACTCCCTAATTCCAGTTATTCTGATGAAATCATTTTGTGAAAGCGGTCCATCCGTTTTCTTGTCTGCTCGTTTTGCAGCGTTGATTAATTCTTCTTTAGTAACCATATGCATTTTTTCTAATCCTTATCCGAAGACCTATATACCTGTCGCGGCAATATGTTGTGAATTGAACAGATCTAAAAAACAGATACTTATATAATATCATCTTTGATTTCCTTAAATCAACTATAACCTGACAGGAGAGCCGGAAAAGGGGATTGTTCTTGAGTTTGATTTATTTTGATATACAAGGTAAGGTCTTATATCACTAACTTTTGTATTTATCATCAAGGGGAGGTATCAAATGTCAGGTGTTAACAAGGTATTGCTTATCGGTCGACTTGGACGGGACCCGGAGGTTCGTTATACACAGGATGGAACCGCCATCGCAAATTTCAGTATCGCAACATCCGAGGAGTGGAAAGACAAGAAAACCGGCGAGAAACAAGAACGTACAGAGTGGCACAGAATTGTCGCCTTCCAACGACTTGGGGAAATATGTGGTGAATATCTTTCCAAGGGGAGACAGGTTTATGTCGAAGGTCGCCTGCAGACTCGCGATTGGCAGGATAAAGACGGCAACAAACGCTATACGACTGAAATCGTTGCATCACAGATGCAGATGCTTGGCTCCAAGGATTCGTATGACAATACAGGAGGGGGCTCGGGATTCAAAAAGAATGACATGCCTCCCGGCCCGGAATTTTCAGGTTCCCAGGATGATGATATCCCATTTTGAGCCTGAATCATAATAGCGAGAGAATTGAAATTAGGCAGAATTCCTTAACAGGGTACACTTAAACCATTCAACTTTAAAACGGAGGCCTGACATGAAAAATATTCGAAACAGGTTGAGACCTGTCAGTATTTTCCTGTTGATCTTGATGTTGATGTTGTCACTGCCGTATCAGTCCGCACTGGCAGCCTTGATTGGTACGGAAGAACTGATGGGATCTCAGAAGGCTGTGGAAGCCCGGGCTTATATTACCAGTGTGCTGGCACGTGAAGATATTCAGACAGCACTCGTCGCCCGCGGTATCGACCCCATTGAAGCACAGGCAAGGGTCAGTACCTTGACGGATCAGGAGGCCATCCAGTTTGCAGATACCATGGAGCAACTGCCTGCAGGTGGCCTCATCGGCTATATTGTCGGTCTTACGGTACTGGTTTTTCTGGTGCTGCTGGTAACTGACATTCTCGGATATACAGATATTTTTCCCTTTGTTAAAAAGACAGTCGAATAATAGGCCTTTGCCGGTATCAGGCACAGGTTTTTTCCTGTGCCTGGTTCTGGCAACGGTTCTTTTGGGTTGTGCAGGTACCCTGTCACGGCAATGGTCACCGCCATTCAAGGGTATGCCTGTGCAGCATCAGATCTCTTCGGTTCCCTTTTTCCCCCAGACAGACTATCAGTGCGGTCCGGCCTCTCTGGCCATGACACTTGTTTGGAGTGGTGTGGCTACGGATCCGGACAAGCTTGCCGCGGCGGTGTACACGCCCTCTCTAAAAGGAAGTTTGCAACCGGCCATGATCGGCGCTGCCCGGCGCCACGGAAGGGTGGCCTATGTAATTTCAAGCCCCGAGGAACTGCTTGCAGAGGTGGCTGCCGGCCACCCGGTTATCGTGCTGCAGAACCTGGGGCTGTCCTGGGCTCCTGTTTGGCATTATGCCGTGGTGATCGGGTATGATGCTGATACAGGTGTCGTGACGTTGCATTCCGGTGAAACGAACAGCAAAGAAACGGCCATGCGCGTTTTCGACAACACCTGGTCCCGGAGCAGTTACTGGGGGTTATTAACGCTCCCGCCAAACCGGTTGCCTGCCACTGCCGCTGAAACAGATTACACGGAGGCCGTATTGGGTCTTGAAAAAGCGAGAAGATGGCCGGAAGCCATCCAGGGGTATCATACGGCTATAGAAAAATGGCCTGACAATTTTCACGCCCGTATGGGTATCGGCAACGCCTACTATGCCATGGGCGACCTACCTACCGCTGAACGATCCTTTGCTGAGGCAGCGCGTCAATTCCCCACTGAGGGTGCCACATTCAACAATCTTGCCCAGGTTCTATTTGAACAGGGGAAAAAAAAGGCGGCGCTGGCCGCCGCTGAAAAAGCCGTCAGCATGGGCGGTCCCATGTCAGGCGTCTTCCAGGAGACGTTGGAAGAAATAAAATCGAGCTTGAACCAACCCTGATAGGCCATGTCACTTCGTTATTGAAGATCCTCGCAGCAAAACTATTTCAATCTTGCCAGATGTCATCTGGGTGCTTAGGTTAGACTTTACCCCAGAGTGGACAACCATTCATGAAAAAATCGACAGCAGCCAAAATAAATACAGCCACAACCACCCGAAAAGCGAAAAGATCGCAAGAGCTGGATGCCATCATCGTCAAGGGTGCCAGAGAACATAACCTGAAGAACATCCATATCTCACTGCCCAAGAAAAAGCTGATCGTGTTTACGGGGGTGTCGGGGTCAGGAAAATCGAGTATGGCATTGGACACTATTTTTGCAGAAGGGCAACGGCGGTATGTCGAATCCCTTTCTGCCTATGCCCGTCAATTTATCGGCCAGATGGAGAAGCCCAAATACGACACCATCAGGGGGTTATCCCCCACCATTGCCATTGAACAGAAATCTGTCAGTAAAAATCCAAGGTCGACGGTTGGTACGATTACAGAAATTTATGATTATCTGCGGGTTCTGTTTGCACGGGTTGGGGACCAGTATTGCTATAAGTGTGGCAAGCGTGTTGGAAGGGGAGATGCCGAAAGTATGGTCTTCCAGGCTCTGAATCTGCCGGAGGCCACCAGGGTTCTTATCATGGCTCCCGTTATTGAAAACAGAAAGGGTGAATACCGGGAACTGTTGAAAAAGATAGAAGGAGATGGGTTTGCGCGGGTGCGTGTCGATGGGGTGGTGAGCGACATCCAGGTGGTGCAGAACCTTGCCAGGCACAAGAAACATACCATCGAGGTGGTGGTGGATCGGCTGGTGATAAAGGCGGGGGCTTCTTTTTGTAAGCGGTTGACCGACTCAGTGGAAACAGCTCTCAAACTCGGGCAAGGCAAGATCATCCTGCACGTGATGGGGAAAGAAGATATTCGCATGAGTGAAGCCAGGTCCTGTTGTGGTATCGCCTATCCTGAGCTGGACCCACCGCTGTTTTCCTTTAACTCACCCATGGGGATGTGCCCGGACTGCAATGGTATTGGATCCATGCTCTCCATGGATGTCGAAAAAATTGTTCCCGACAAGACCAAGGCCATCCGGGAAGGCGCCGTTATCCCCTGGCAGAACTATTTTTCCAAACCGGAGGCGGAAAATGGATCCTGGGGGTTTATGCGGCTCAAGGCCATGGCATCCCAATGGGGCATCGACATGGATGTGCCCTGGACCCGGTTGCCGAAAAAGCACAAAGACTTGATATTAAAGGGTTCCAATGGGATGGAGATGGTCGTCAACTGGCGATCCGAAAAAATACAGGGAGAATTCACCACCACCCATGAAGGGCTCCTCAACAGTCTCATGCGGCGATATAAGCAGACCCGATCCGAAAGCATGAAAAAATGGTATGCCAGATTTATGTCTTCCAAGAACTGTCCCACCTGCAGGGGACGGCGCCTCAAACCGGAAGTGTTGAGCGTGAAAATCAACGGGCGTTCTATTATTGATATCACGGAGATGACGATTCAGGAGGCCGCCCGTTTTCTGGACGCCCTTTCACTGTCCGGAAACCGAAAGATGATTGCCGATGAACTGTTGAAAGAAATCGGCAGTCGTTTGGGCTTTCTGGTAAATGTCGGTCTGGGATATCTGTCCTTGAACCG
Organism: Desulfobacterales bacterium; assembly: GCA_029939655.1. Lineage (GTDB taxonomy): Bacteria > Desulfobacterota > Desulfobacteria > Desulfobacterales > B30-G6 > B30-G6. The sequence continues at coordinate 5,178 of JAOZSO010000044.1, read as the reverse complement.
GAAGGGCCCGACCCTGTCCGGGGGTGAATCCCAGCGGATTCGTCTGGCATCCCAAATCGGTTCTGAGCTCACAGGCGTTCTTTATATTCTGGACGAACCCTCCATCGGGCTTCACCAGAAAGACAACATCAAACTGCTCAACACGTTAGGTCATCTGCGGGACATCGGCAACACGCTCATTGTGGTGGAACATGACAAGGAAACCATGGAATCAGCAGACTGGCTTGTGGATTTCGGACCAGGCGCCGGACATCTTGGTGGCGAAATCGTGGCCCAGGGAACCCCGGCCCGGGTCATGAAAATTCGCAAGTCCATCACAGGCAAATATCTTTCCGGTAAAGAAATGATTGACGTGCCGGAAGTCCGAAAATCTGTTCGGAATACAGGCAACAGGTGGGTGACGATCAGGAAGGCCTCAGAAAATAATCTCAAGCAAATCCATGTGCGCATACCTCTTGGTTTGCTCGTGGCGGTCACCGGTGTTTCCGGCGCGGGAAAATCCACTCTGGTTAATCAGATCCTTTATCCGGCACTGGCGAGAGAGCTTCATGATTCTCTCCTGGAGGTCGGCAAACATGGCAGTATTGAGGGATTGTCACATCTCAACAAGGTCATCAACATCGATCAGAAGGCCATCGGCAGAACGCCACGGAGTAACCCTGCCACCTACACGAAAGTGTTTGATCATATACGGGATTTTTATGCTCTGCTGCCGGAATCGAAATTGCGCGGATACCCAAAGGGGCGTTTTTCCTTCAATGTGAAGGGCGGCAGGTGTGAGACGTGCCAGGGAGATGGTCATATCAAAGTTGAAATGCATTTTCTGGCGGATGTATACGTGCCCTGTGAGAACTGCAAGGGAAAGCGGTTTAACGCGGCCACCCTGGAAATCAAATACAAGGGCCATTCCATTTCAGATATCCTGAACCTTTCTGTCCATCAGGCCCGGGACTTGTTTGCCAACCATCCTAAAATTAAATCGATTCTCGACACCCTGATGGATGTGGGGTTGTCCTATATCAAACTCGGCCAATCCGCCACAACCCTTTCGGGGGGTGAAGCCCAAAGGATCAAGCTGGCCAGAGAGCTTGCAAAAAGGGCCACCGGCCAAACCCTTTATATTCTCGATGAACCCACCACAGGACTTCATTTTCAGGATATCAAGATGCTGCTTTCCGTGCTGAAACGTCTTCGGGATTCCGGCAATACCATCGTGATTATCGAGCATAATCTGGATGTTATCAAAACGTGTGACTGGATCATCGATCTTGGGCCCGATGGGGGATATGACGGCGGGACAGTTGTCGCCCAGGGGTCTCCGGAAAAGGTTGCCATGGTTGCGAAGAGTTATACGGGACAATTTTTGAAAACAATCCTGAAAGAAGAAAGATGAAACCTCAGTCAGAATGGATGGATGCGGGTTTAACGGAAACAATTCGCAGCGTGATGGAAGACAATTACGACCTTGGGAAACTGACACGAACCAAGGTTGTTTTGGGTGGATATTGCAATAAAAGCTATGCTGTCTGGATGTCGGCCAACGATCGTTCCCGGCGGTATTTTCTGCGACTGTATAGCCCCAACGCAATCGAAAAAGAAATTCAGTTCGAACACGCCCTGCTGAATCATTTGAGATCAAATGGGTTTACCCTTGCAGCCGCCATTGTATCGTGCCGAAACGGTAAAACACTGGTAACGACGCCATCGCCGGCAGATCATCGGGCAAGCAACGCAGTTTGGGCATTATTCGAGTTTCTTGAAGGGGAAGATAAGTATTCCTGGACCGACACGGACCTGACAGATAAGGAGTTCAACAGTGCGGCCGGTATTCTTGCCCATCTTCACCACTGCGGTCAAGGATTCAAAAGTTCACCCGGCATCGATCGGGTTCAACCCCGGATCATGGCGTTTATTCCCACATTCAAGACCACCTTTTCCACATTCCTGAAACAGGCTGGTGATGGTCGGTGTGACCAATTGTTCAAAGAGAATTTTGAACCGATCTGTAAGGCTCTGGCGGATGCAACAGCCTTTGAAACCCGGTTTCAGGGAATGATGGAATTACCGGTTCATTGTGATTATCACCCTGGAAACTTGAAATATCGTGATGAAAAAGGTGTCGGTATTTTCGATTTTGACTGGTCAAAAATCGATTACCGTTTGTTTGATGTTGCCCTGGGTCTGGTTTATTTTACCAGTATCTGGGGTGACCCTGCAGCAGGTCTTCGACTGGATAAATTTAGTCTTTTTCTGAATGCTTACAATGATACCTGCCGTCAATTGAGTCATATCGACCCTTTGACAAAGCAGGAACAGAGGAATCTGGTTCCCATGCTGTCCATTGCCAATCTTTATGTGCTCAATTGGAGCCTGGTTGATTTTTATGGCACGGCAGAACCGGATGATGATGCATATTATGGATTTCTAAACCATAATATTGGTCTAATGCATTGGATAGGAACTCATAAAGGAATGCTGGAACGCTTGATAAGCCAGTCAGTGTAGGCCGTCAAAGGTTTGATGAACTCGTAAAAAGTCCAATTTAGACGGTCTTGTAAAAGGTTCAAATTCAAGGCGTGCAAATTTTGTAATCATGAGGCGTACTTATCGTACGTTGAATGATTACGAAATGCAGCACAACACAGAAGTTGGACTTTTTACGAGACCGTCAAAGGATTAATTCTCGAATAAATTCTATCAGTTGATTAAGATTACCGCAGGGTCTGACCTCGTTGCAGATTTCCTGGTAGGTACGCATTTCACTGTCGCCTGAATACCAGAATACTTCTGTCTCAGGATTGAGCCAGAGCACACGCCGGCATTTTTCCCGCATCTCGTTGAGGATACCTGCTTCGGGATTGGTATAATTTGATCGGCCGTCACCAATGATAATGAGGGTTGTTTTTTTATTCAGAATATCCAGGTAGTCGGTCTTGAATTCCCGAAATGTCTGACCGTAATCGGTGGAAGCGTCATAGGCAATGTCTGCGTCGCTCATGACCCGGTCAATGGCCTGGTCCACATCGTGGTCTTCAAAGAAATGACTGACCTCATCGAGACCGGAAACAAAAATAAAAGAGCGCACTTTGGTAAAACATTCCTGGAGCGAATAGAGCATATTGAGCATGAACTTTGCCGAAGACCAGACTGAGCCTGACACATCACAAAGAACCACTATTTTGCCGCGTCGGGGCGGTTTCTTCCGGTAAACGATCTCCATGGGCAGTCCCTGGTACCGGGCTGCTTTTCTCAGGGTTTTTTTTACATCCAAAACACCTCTTGCGTGGACGGCATATCGGAGCGTAACAGTGTCTTTCAGCTTCCGGACCAGGGCCCGTATGGCATCCCTCATCTCTTCGACTTCTTTTCTCGTCAATGAGGTGAAAGCGGTTTCTCCGAGTTTCCCCAGGTGCCGGTCATACGATTTTCGTGTTCTTTGCCGCTTGTTTCCGCTGGTACGGTTTCCAGTCAAGAGCCGAAGGGCGCTGTCCCTTCGCTGTTGATAATGCGTCTCGATGTCCTGGCGGGTTTCCCAATGGATCCTGGTGCGGTTTTTAGCAAGAAACTGAGAGACGGATACGCCTGCCCGGTTGATGGCGAGCATGATATCAAGCCGTCTGACCATGCCGCCAAAGCCGGAACCGACTCCCCTGGTGGTGCCGGTGCCTTCCGATTCGATTTGCCGGAGTCGTTGGAGATAGTTTGCCGGATTACCATCTAAAAATTCGATGATGGGTACCATGGGACCGTCATTACCCATATCGGCTTTAAGTCGAATTTTGATCTCATTCTTGATATGGGAAATTTTTTCGGAACCGCTGAGATTTTCATTATCCCGCAGCTCATGAAAAAAGAGGTCGTACAGGTGGTTGAAAAGGTGCTGGTCCCGGTGGCTCTTGGCAAAATTGGCTCGCAGCGTCCGCGAAAATTGGGATTCCTCTAAGGGATCGATATGCTGAAGCTGATTGAGGCAGTCGAGTGTTTCAGATGTCGATATTCGCAGGCCCGCCGCCCTTGCGGAATCAACAAATTTAAGAATAAGATTTTGCATATGGATCATCTCCAAAAGAGCTGTTTAATTGAAGGGTCCAAGGATTCCAGGGGTCAAGGATCTGAGTGACACGAAGTGAACCCTCTCTTGTATGCTGGGAAGCTATAATGCTTGGAAGCTGGGATGCTGCTATCTGCTTTTAGCTGTCAGCAACACTTGAACCCTTGAATCCTCGGCCCCTTGGACCCTTTTTTTAACCAATTCTACGAGATACCAGCGCAAGATTCTCTTTAACCATGTCGGCATCCGAGCGATGTTTGACAATAACGTTCAATGTTTTCAGAACCACATCGCTGGACAGGTCTTCCACCTGAAGCGCCATAAGTGCATTGGCCCAGTCGAGCGTCTCGGAGATGGCAGGTTTCTTTTTCAGATCAATGGTCCTGATGGCCTGGATCGATTCAACAATCTGGTTGCACAGCTTCTGCTGGATAGCGGGAATTTTCAAATTCATGATCCTGGATTCGAGATCCTTGTCCGGATAATCAATGTACAGGTGAAGGCATCGTCTTTTGAGGGCATCGCTCATATCCCTGTAGTTGTTGGATGTCAAGATGACAAAGGGGATGTGTACTGCCTTGCGTGTGCCGATCTCGGGTATGGAGATTTGGTAATCACTCAGAATTTCCAGCAGAAAAGCTTCGAATTCCGGGTCTGACTTATCCACCTCGTCCAATAGAAGCACCACTGGTTTTTCCGAAGAGATGGCTTTCAACAATGGACGCGGTTGAATAAATCTTTCTGAAAAGAAGGCATCTTCCTGGGCTGCGATTTTATCGGCTGCTTCCGTCAGCGTTACAGCACCACCGATGACCTCGTTGATTTTTTCTTTCATCATTTGTGTATAGAGAAGCTGCTTGGCATATTCCCATTCATAAAGGGCCTTGGCTTCATCCAGGCCCTCGTAGCACTGCAGTCGAATAAGGTCCCATCCAAGGCATCTGGAGACGGCTTTAGCCAGTTCGGTCTTTCCGACACCGGCGGGTCCTTCCACGAGGATCGGCTTGTTTGTTGCCGCCGACAGGAAGACGACAGTCGCAATTTCGCTGGAACAGATATAGGCTGCGTCCTTTAACCGGATTTCTGTTTCTTCGATGGATGTGAACAAAACCAATTCCTTTGTCTTA
>JAOZSO010000422.1:0-3579 GCA_029939655.1 Desulfobacterales bacterium | reverse complement strand
GGTGCCGTTTTTAAGCATCATCAGCTTCTCGATCACGTGGGGCATGGGCTGAAAAGGCGCCAGCAGCATAAACACGGTAAAGATGATTAAAAGGGTGTAGGGTATTTTGTCGAGCAATTTCCACATGGAGCGTCTCCTAATAATTTTAACCTGAATTGAGCGATTTTATATGCAAATGAACAGAAGTCAACAGTCACATTTGGGAGAAGTTGCTATTCTTTTTTCTTGACTAAAACAGGGTTCCATTGATAATAAACGTCTCGTCTCAACAATCGCTGACCCGGTATCCAGGAGAATCCACCCATGGACATGAAAAGGGACTATTATGAGGACGTACAGTTCTTTACATCCGGTGTCATCGCCTTCTGGCTGAGTGTTCTGGTTATCGGACTCGCCATATTTCCGTTTGTCGCCAAGAATTATTACGTGTATGTGGCCAACTACATGGCCATCAATGTTATCGTCGTCATCGGTCTCAATCTTCTGGTGGGCTACACCGGTCAGATCTCCATGGGTCATGCCGGCTTTTTTGCCATTGGCGCCTACGGAACGGTTGCCTTGATGACCCACGCACACTTTCCTTTCCTGCTAGCCCTGCCTGTAGCAGGATTTATTGCCGCCCTTTTCGGTTTTCTACTCGGCTTACCCGCCTTGCGGCTGGAAGGCCCTTACCTTGCCATCGCCACCCTCGGATTCGGCATTACCATCACCCAGATTATCGGCAAAATTAAATTTCTGGGGGAACGTCAGGGATTACACGCCCCGGAACTGACCATCGGTCCCTGGCATTTGAATACCGATAAGGATTTTTATTTCATTTTGATTCCCATCACCATCCTCCTGGCGGTCCTGGCCCGCAATCTCGTTCACACGAAAGTCGGCCGGGCGTTTATCGCCATCCGCGACGCCGATATCGCTGCCGAAACCATGGGAATCAACCTGACGCTCTACAAAACCCTGGCCTTTGCTGTCAGTGCCTTTTATGCAGGCGTGGGTGGTGGCCTGTATGCGTTTGTACTGCGATTTATCGAACCGGAGCTCTTCAGCCTCTTCATGTCCATCATGTTTCTGACCATGGCAGTGGTGGGAGGGCTCGGCTCCATGATGGGGCCGATAGCAGGGGCATGTTTACTCGGTCTACTCGACCTGCAGCTCAGAAATATTCTTGAAGTACCCTACATTGGCCAGTGGATAAAGGCCCTGTCGGAAAGCTATTTTACCATGACAGGCGTCTCCAATATCCAGATGATCGTATTCGGATCGATCCTCATCGCGATCATGCTTTTTGAACCCCTGGGTATTTACGGTATCTGGATACGAACCAAGAAATACTGGAAGATGTGGCCCTATTAAAATCATGTTGCTTCGCAAAATGATTTTAATAGTATATTTTCATAATGAAAATTTAAAAGGCTTTCAATGATCGATTTTCTACAGATGATTCTCAGTGGCATTGCCGTGGGCAGCTCCTATGCACTCATGGGGCTCGGCATGGTACTGATCTACAAGGCCTCTGAGGTCCCCAATTTCGTCCAGGGCGAAATGGCGCTTCTGCCGATCTTCATCGCCTACATGTTACTCAGCTCTTATGGACTTCCCTATTACATTGCCTTTCCCGCGACACTCCTATTTGCATTTTTCCTGGGTTGCGTTCTGGAATTCGCCGTCCTCCGGCGCGCCAAAGAACCGAATGTCCTGGGTTTGATCATCATTACCATCGGTCTGGAGATGCTTCTGCTCGGTTTTGTCTCCTGGAAATTCGGTGCCGACCAGCGCTCCATGCCCTTTCCCATATCGACTTACGACAGCATTGTCATCGGCGAAATTTTCATCAGCACTCTGGATATGCTGACCCTGGTGGTTGCCCTGATCATCATGCTAATTCTGTTTCTCTTTTTCAGGTTCTCTAAAATCGGCGTTGCCATGAAGGCGACCCAGCAGAACGAAAACGCCGCCGCATTGATGGGTATCAAGACAAACCAGATCCGCATGATCACCTGGGGCATATCGGCCATGGTAGGAAGCGTGGCCGGTCTTTTAATTGCGCCGGTCATAGTGGAGCCCTATATGATGTGGGACCCCATGCTCAAGGGATTCGCCGGCGCCGTGGTGGGAGGTATGACCTCCTTGCCTGGAGCGGTCTTCGGCGCCTATATTGTGGGCGTGGTGGAACATCTTTTCGGCGGATATGTATCCATTGAATTCAAATCCGTGGTGGCTTTTGTTGTCATCGTCCTGGTGCTGTGCTTCAAACCCAGTGGTTTGTTTGCCAGGCACTATGTGAAGAAAGTGTGACTTGGTGTTTTGTTTTTTGTGTTTTGTTTTTGGCAGCCAAACCACTTAACTGCTAAGTACCAAACACCAAACACTAAACACCAAATAACAAATAACAAAAAGGAGAAAAAGAATGAAAAAGAATCTTTTATGCGTTTTTGCTGTGATGGTGATGATACTTGGCTTTACCTTGGCCGCCCATGCCGGAGAAGGTGTCACGGACACGGAAATTCACATCGGCAACTGGGGGCCCCAGACCGGTCCGGCTGCTCCCTGGGGAGCCGTTGCCCGGGGAACTGATGCCTACTTCAAGATGATCAATGCCGAAGGGGGCATCCATGGCCGCAAACTGGTGTTCCACTATTTTGACGATGGCTACAACCCGGCCAAAACAATGGCCGGTGTCAAGCAGCTCCAGGAAGAAACTGGTATGTTCGCCTTTGTATCGGGTGTGGGTACCGCAACGGGTCTGGCTGTCAAAGATTATCTCATGGAACGCAAAATAATTATGATGGGAATGGCTGCCGGTTCACGGCACTGGGTCGAGCCACCCAACAAGTACATATTCAATACGTATCCCCTCTATCTGGGAGATGCCCAGGTTCTTTCCCAATATGCCGTCAGCAATCTCAGCTTCAAGCGTATCGCCATTGCCTACGCGAATGACGATTACGGCAAACAGGGATTGGAAGGCGCCCAGTGGCAGCTGGCCAAATTCGGGATGGAGCTTGTGGAACAAATTCCCGTGAATGTGGCGGACACGGACATGAAGCCCTATATCATGAAATTCCGCAAAGCCAAAGCCGAAGCGGTTCTCCTGTTTGTCAACCCTGGTCAAGTGGCTCGCCTCATTGGAACCGGCAAGGCCATGAAGTTCGAGCCCCAATGGATGACCACCACCACCTGCGGCGATGTTCCCCTGATGATGGCCATCACCAAAGGTCTTTATGCCGGCACCATCCTGGCCAGTTTTGGCATGATGGATCCTGGGCTGATCGGCATCGGGAACATCGAAGATGTAAACAACCCGACGCATCCGCTGATGAAAAAGTATTATAATGATGCTTACAAAAAATTTGCCGCCAAGGAAGAGCGGTGGGGACTCACCTTTGCTGCGGGTATCGGCTTTGTGGAACCCTTTGTGGAAGCCCTGAAGCGCGTGGGCCGGGATCTGACCCGTGAAAAACTGGTGGCGGAATTGGAGAAAATGGATAATTTCCAGGGCATCATGGGACGTGTCAGTTATCAACCCTTCGATGCCAATGACCCATTGTGCCGCGTCGGCCCGCAGGAAGTGTTTCTTGG
>JAOZSO010000421.1:0-3600 GCA_029939655.1 Desulfobacterales bacterium | reverse complement strand
ATATGGCTGGACTTTTTCAATATCCTGGCACCGCGTCCCCGTGCTCTGGCCCGAAACCTCTTCAACGAAGGACCCTGGTCGACAATGAGGTTTTGAATTACCAGGGAATCCACATCGATACCGTGATTGTTGTCGGCATTTGCAGCAGCGGACCGAACCGTCTTTTCCACGAAACCCGCCGCCTTCTGCGGCATGTACTTCAGCATGTTCAATCCGGATTCTACCGGCTGTCCTTTGATAACGCCCGCTAATTTCCTGACTTTCTGGGGCGAAATACGAACGTATTTGGTTACCGCCTTGACCTCCATTACCGAAACTCCCTTTTAAAAAGTGTTATCTTCTTAACTTCGATTTTCTATCTCCGGCATGACCATAAAACGTTCTCGTCGGTGAAAACTCACCCAGTTTATGACCCACCATGTTTTCTGTAACAAAAACCGGAATAAATTTTCTCCCGTTATGAACCGCAAACGTTATGCCCACCATTTCGGGAATGACGGTCGATCGCCGGGACCAGGTCTTTATTACCTGATTGCTCCTGGATGACTGGGCAGTCTCCACCTTGTTCATTAACTTCTGGTCGATGAATGGACCTTTTTTTAAAGACCGTGGCATAAATTCTCCTGAACTGTGTTATTTTATCCGGTTGTTCCCGCTTGATTCTGCTGAGAGGCAGTGTTGCGGACATTCTATCTTTTGGTACGCCTTTTGACGATAAACCTGTCGGTTTGTTTGTTTTTTCGGGTTCTGTAGCCCTTTGTAGGCACGCCCCATGGTGTACATGGATGCCGTCCACCTGATGAGCGGCCTTCACCACCACCCATGGGATGATCCACCGGGTTCATGGCTACACCCCTCACCTTGGGTCTCTTGCCAAGCCATCGTTTACGACCGGCCTTGCCCAGATTGATATTTTCGTGGGTCACATTTCCGATCTGTCCGACAGTTGCCATACAATTAAGCAATACCATTCGGACCTCGCTCGAGGGAAGTTTGACCAGCGCATAACGATCTTCTTTGGCCATGAGCTGCGCATACGTTCCTGCACTTCGGACGATCTGTCCGCCCTTACCAAGACGCAGTTCGATGTTATGAATATGCGTTCCAAGCGGAATGCTTTTCAATGGAAGCGTATTGCCCGGTTTAATATCAGCTTCGGGCCCGGACATCACTTCATCGCCCACGGAGAGACGCAACGGGGCAAGGATATATCGCTTCTCACCATCTGCGTATTGAAGAAGGGCAATCCTGGCACTCCGATTGGGATCGTATTCAATTGAAGCGACTTTTGCAGGGATACCGACCTTGTCTCTCTTAAAATCTACAATCCGGTAATATCGTTTGTGACCGCCCCCGCGATGACGACTGGTAACCCGCCCGTTTGCGTTACGCCCACCGCTCTTTTTGATGATTCGCAGCAAATTTTTTTCGGGTTTTTTCTTGGTAATCTCTTCAAACGAAGCATATGATTGAAATCGACGTCCCGGTGATGTCGGTTTAACTCTTCTTGTACCCATACCTATCTCCTAATGAACGAGCTCGAAAAAGCCGAACTCGTTGGTTTTAGGTTTTATGTGTTAAGTTTTAAGTAAAAAGCGGAATGCCAACCTAAAACCTAAACCCTAAAACCTAAAACGATATTTATACCCCTTCAAAAAAATCGATTCTCTCGCCCGGCATGAGGTTCACAATCGCTTTTTTCCAGTTTCTTCGTCTACCTTCAATACGGCCCCGTTGTTTAACTTTGCCTTTAACCTGCATCGTGCGGACATTGGCCACCCTGACATCGAAAATCTTTTCGATAGCTCTTCTGATTTCGACACGGTTTGCCCGACGATCGACCTCAAAGGATAACTGATTATGATCTTCTTTCTGGATGCTGGTTTTTTCAGTAATCAGGGGTCGAATGATAATGTCGTACTGGATCATTAGAGCAGCCTCCCTTCGATCGCCTTTACAGAAGCTTCAAGCAGGACAAGGGTCTTGTGCTTCAGAATATCATATACATTGAGCCCCTCGAATCTCATTACTTTGAATTCGGATATGTTTCTGGAAGAAAGCGCGAGATTTTCGTTCTCCTGATCGATAATAATCAACGCATTCTCCATATTCAGATTTTCGACTACCTCCGAAAAAGCCCTGGTCTTGATCTCATCGAGCTCGAATTGGTCCAGAATCAAAATATTCTCATCCTTGAACTTGCTGCTCAAGGCCATTTTAAGCGCCAGTTTTTTGACTTTTTTGGGTACCTGGTAGGCCCATGATTTCGGCTTTGGACCAAAAGCGACACCACCGCCCCTGAGCAGAGGTGCTTTGATATTCCCCCTCCTCGCTCTGCCGGTTCCCTTTTGCCGAAACAATTTCCTGCCACTCCCTGTAACATCCGACCTGTGTTTGGTGGAAGCAGACCCAGCGCGCCTGTTTGCCAGCTGCATGGTGACTACCTCGTGCAGGACGCTCTTCTTCACCGGCACGTTGAATATCTCATCATTCAAATCTACCTGCGAAACTTTTTTACCTGAACTATTTATAACATCTACGACAGCCATGGATTCCCTCGGTTCTTATTTTGCGAATTGCGGTTTTCTAATGGTAACAAAGCTTGAATTATGTCCGGGTACCGCTCCTTTCAAGAGGATGAGGTTTTCCTTGGGCCTGATATCAAATATTTCCAGGTTCCGGACGGTCTTTCTATCATGCCCGTATTGTCCGGGCATTTTCTTTCCTTTGATGACCTTGGCCGGCCATGCACTGCATCCAATTGAGCCGGGTATTCTATGGCTATGGCTTCCATGTGTCTGTTTTCCGCCATGAAATCCATGCCTTTTGATGACCCCTGAGAAACCGCGTCCTTTAGACGTCCCGGTCACCTCTACACGTTCTCCAACGGTAAACATCTCTACAGTCACCTTCTGACCCGGGCTGAATTCTTGTGGGTTTTCAACCGGCATCTCTTTGAGAACCCGGGCGGTTTTAGCCCCGCTCTTATTAAGGTGCCCCCGCAGTGGTCGGTTGGTTCGTTTTTCTTTTCTTTCCCCAAAACCGAGCTGCAGAGCATTGTACCCATCACTTTCAACGGTTTTAACCTGTGTCACGACACATGGTCCCGCCTCAATAACCGTTACGGGAACCGCTCTGCCTTTCGCTGAAAACTGTCTGGTCATACCCAATTTTTTTCCGATTAAACCTTTACACATAATTCACAACCATTCCTATGCTATAGCTTGATCTCTACATCGACACCTGGAGAAAGGTCCAGCTTCATCAATGCGTCAACCGTCTGTTGTGTCGGCTCTAATATATCCAGCAACCTCTTGTGCGTTCTCATTTCAAATTGTTCACGTGACTTCTTGTCGATGTGAGGAGAGCGAAGAACACAGTATTTATTGATCACGGTGGGAAGTGGTATAGGCCCAACAACCTTAGCACCCGTTTTTCTTGCAGTGTCCAGGATATCTGCAGCAGATTGATCGAGCAGCTTGTGGTCATATGCTTTGAGCCTGATTCTTATCTTTGAATTCATTATCATGATTCAATCTCTCTCTTTATTCGATTATTTCGCTTACCACGCCGGCACCGACGGTTCGACCGCCTTCACGT
>JAOZSO010000420.1:0-3630 GCA_029939655.1 Desulfobacterales bacterium | reverse complement strand
CAATTCGCTCGCATTCCCCGTAGCAAGCTACAGGGAAGTCGCTCGCTATTGCGGTTCAGCTTAAAGTTAATCTTATAAATCGGGCGAGAAAAAAAAGATCGAAGGGCTGTGTTATTTTATGTATATTATTGGCTATTTCTTGATGGCTGTAGCCAAGGTGCTTGACATCGTTCTCCTTGCATTTATGTGGATTGTCATCGCCCGGGCTTTGTTGTCATGGGTGAACCCGGACCCGTTCAACCCCATTGTACGTTTTATTCATAATGTTACAGAACCGATCCTCTATCCCATTCGCAAGCGAATACCCGTCAATATGGGCGGCATTGATTTTTCGCCGATTTTGATTTTTATGGCAGTGATTTTTCTTCGAACGTTCTTGGTCAGCAGCCTGAGCAGGATGGCGATGTCACTGGTGTAATATACTAAGGATCCATAAATATGAGGAGTAACCCATGGCTAAGATCGATGCTTTTTTTAAATTGATGCATGAACAAGGGGCATCAGACCTTCATCTTGTGGCGGGCCAGCCGCCGGCCCTAAGAGTCAGGGGCGATATCGAGAGAGTCAAATATAAGGTGCTGAGCAACGACGACCTTCGAGGGATGCTTTATGAGATTACCCCCGAGGAAAAGATCAAGGTGTTCGAAGAAACGGGCGATGTCGATTTCGGATATGAGATTCCGGGGTTGGCACGCTACCGCTCCAATTTTTTTATGCAGAAAAATGGTGTCGGGGCTGTTTTTAGAGAAATTCCGAGCACGATCATGACGGCGGAGGACTTGGGTTTGCCACCGGTTATTAAAAAGCTCTCAAGCCTCCCTAGAGGTCTCGTCGTTATCACAGGACCAACGGGTAGCGGTAAGTCAACCACCCTAGCCGCCATCATTGATGAGGCAAACAAGACACGGCATGACCATATTATTACCGTTGAAGATCCCATCGAATTTGTTCACAACAGCATCTCTTGTCTTGTGAACCACCGGGAGGTCGGTATTCACACCAAGTCTTTCAGTGCGGCCCTTCGGGGAGCCCTTCGGGAAGACCCCGATATTATTCTGGTGGGCGAAATGCGCGACCTGGAAACTATTTCACTGGCTATCGAAGCTGCGTCCACCGGCCATCTCGTTTTTGGAACCCTGCATACCACCAGTGCGGCCAAGACTGTAGATCGAATTGTCGAGGTGTTTCCTTCCAATGAGCAGGCCCAGATTCGATCGACCCTGGCAGATGGCGTCCGCGCCATTGTTGCCCAGGTTCTTTTCAAGCGGTCAGACAAAAAAGGCAGATGCCCTGCACTCGAGATTCTTATTGCCACACCGGCGGTGCGAAACCTGATTAGAGAATCAAAGACCCATCAGCTCAATTCGATGATACAGACCGGGAAAAAATACGGCATGCAGTTGCTCGATGAAGCCATTATGGATCTTTACAACAAGGGATGGATTACTGGAGATTCTGCCTACCAAAAGGCAAACGACAAGGCTAAATTTCGTCCACTGTTGAGAGAGCCTCCTGCGGATTTTACGGAGGCATAACATGAAGTCATCTCAAATTTTGCGATATCTTCATGAGAGGGAGGTAATCAGATGAGAAAACAGGAAGTCGATCATATTCTTACGAGAATGTTGGATTCTCATACCAATGTGTCGGACTTGAATTTAACTGTTGGAAGATCCCTTCAAGTTGAAAGTTCCGGTCAGTTGGTTCCGGTCGACATGGTCCCGCCAATCAAGGAGCTGACGCCGTTTCAGAGTGAAATTGTCGCCTTGAATCTGGTGAACAAAGACCGCCGTCTGACCGAAACTCTGATATCTCATGGCTCATGTGACATGTCCTACAGTCTACCGGGAAAGGCGCGCTTCAGGGTCAATGTCTTTTCACAGCAGGGCAATTATTCGGTGGTGTTGCGGCAGTTGGAATCAAAGGTTCCCACCATCAAAGAAATGGGACTTCCGGAAGTCTTCTATAAAATAGCCGATGAGTTGAATGGCATCGTATTTGTCACCGGTGCCACCGGCTCCGGAAAGACGACATCGTTGGCCGCGATTCTCGAGGTCATCAATGAAAAAAAATCCGTGCACATCGTCACCCTCGAAGACCCGATTGAATATCAGCACCCACATAAAAAATCCACATTTAACCAGCGCGAATTGGGAACCGATTTCGATTCGTTTTCCAATGGCCTGAGGGCTGCTTTGCGGCAGGCACCCAAAGTCATCCTGGTGGGTGAAATGCGGGATCGTGAATCAGTGGAAATCGGTCTGAGCGCTGCAGAAACCGGCCATCTGGTGTTGACGACGCTCCATACCGTCGATGCAGGTCAAACCATTAACCGCATATTGGGAATGTTCAGTATCGAAGAAGAGAATCAGGTTCGCATACGTCTTGCAGATACTGTCCGATGGATTGTATCCCAGCGGCTGGTTCCCAAAGTCGGCGGGGGCAGGGTGGCGGCTTTTGAAATGCTGGGTTCAAATCTACGGGTGAAAGATAGCATTTTGCAGGGAGAATCTGAAGGAAAAACATTCTATGAGATCATGCAGGCTGGAAAACCGTTTGGCATGACGACTTTTGATGACTTTTTGGTGGGTCTGTACGAACAGGGACTCATTTCGCAGGAAAACGCCCTGGCGTATTCATCACGCAAAGGTGTTACCGGCAGAGGGATCGACACTGTCAAATCGGCCAGGGGAGAAACGACGACTGATATTGATTCCCTGCATATGGACAGAGAATATGAAAGGAAAATGTAATGGAGAGGGTGCTTTATGGACATAACCTGTGAAAATTGCCAGAGCAAATTCAAGATTCCTGATGAAACGATACCCAGGGGAAAGAGCGCTACACTTCCATGCCCGAAATGTAAGAAAACAATCTCCATCAAGGCTTTGGAGGCGACAAACGCAGCAACGGATGGTGAAGTAGACAGCGTGGCAGCAGAATTCAGCTTTGAAGAAGACGACTTTGAAACCTCAGAAAAACCGTTTGACTTTATCGAGGAAGAGGGGAAGATCGCCTTGGTCTGTGAATCGGATACCGTTGTCCGCGATGGTATCGTCCGAGCTCTGGAGCTCTTGGAGTATCATGTCAGTGAGGCCAAAGGCAACCGGGATGCATTGAGAAGTCTTCGGTACAAGGCATATGATCTGGTTGTGGTGGACGAATATTTTGGTACCAAAGACCCGGAACGAAATGGTGTTTTGATTTACCTCGAACGGCTTCATATGGATGTGCGGCGGAATATGTTTATTGCGCTGATTAGCGACCGCTTTCGTACCATGGACCATATGATGGCTTTCTGTAAGAGTGTCAATCTCGTCATCAACAAAAAGAATATCAAAGATATCGAGAAGATTTTATCGAGAAGTATTACGGACTATGAAATGTTTTACCGCATATACAAAGAAACACTGGTTTAAGCCTGCATGTCAAACATCCATTCCTACACATGTGCAGACTACCGGGAAGAGATGATACTCCTTAGTCTCCGAAAGCGTCTTGAAGATCCAGATGTGCCAGAGGATGAGAAACCGACTATTCAAGCCAGAATTCAGGAACTGGAAAAATCTCTAGATATGCAATAAAATCGCGAAGCGATTTTATTGGGAGTTACTGATAATCCGTAATCCC
>JAOZSO010000419.1:0-3641 GCA_029939655.1 Desulfobacterales bacterium | reverse complement strand
CCATCCTTCTTGTCACGTCGTAGCTCGAAGAGCGAAGACGGAAGAATTCACCTGGGGGAATATCCAGGCAATGGCGCTATCGCAACGGTATTGTATATAATAACAACTTGTTATCTATGCTTTGCCATGTTGTTTATGCAACTATGGGGATAAGATAGGTCTGTGATCGGGGAGTTTTTCTTTTAAACCCTTATCCTGAGCGGGTCGGGTGTTTTCAGCAGCGAAAGCGGGCACTGTCTGAATGTATTAGGCAGCATTTAGAAAGAACAGCTTTATTGCTCATGCTCATATTTTAATCGATATATCGCCTATAACATATCAATCTGTTTTCATTATGAAACCTGTTCTTTCTTTAGGCTGCCTTATGCATGAGTTTGCACGCTGTAGTCGCTGAAAACACCCGATCCGCTCAAATATTCAAAAAAAAACTCCCCGAGTGCCGAGATAGGTTCACTCTATTGAGTGTCTATATAGAGCGAACGTGTGGCCTTGTCCAAAGATTCGACATGAACAACAGCGTCTTGGGGTGAAACAGCCTTGAGAGAGCCATCCCGCTCCTGTATCACGGCGCCGCTTTGCTTGAGCATGTCATATCGTTCCTTTCGGACAGCTTTATCAGGGTGACATATCAACTGGCAATTACCGCATGTCAACCACAGCTTCATATCGGGCATCAGGCTGTGGTGGTATCCACCTTCCATTTCAGGCCTTTGGCTGTATGCCTTCACACCCTGGATAATGGCAGCTTTTGCCTCGGGTAAAACATAGGTGAGGTCTGCGGACGGCGGCCCCCCGGAAAGCGTCTCTGTTGTTGCAATCCCGACAGCACTTGCGCCCTGGCATCGGGCATAATCCATTACGAGTCGACTCAATTCTTTCATATGACACGCATCCTTTTGGATAATTTTCATAAGCGTTGCTCACGAGGAGATCGTTTGCTTTTCACTTGAACCCTATATGTTTGTTTATAGTGTTGCTTGTGTTCGTTGTGTTTATTGAGTTGTCCTCGGGCTCTCGTTAGCCTTTTAGCGGTTTAGGCTGTAGCAGGCTGCACTTGGCTCTTAGCTCTTAGTCCGCCAACAGCCAAGTACCAAGAGCCAAGAGCCTAAGAGTTTACCCTCGGACCCTTATTAGCCTTTTAGGGATTTAGGCTGTAGGCTGTTAGGTGCCGTTGGCTAAATGCTATCAGCACCCTCCAACCCTTGTATCACCCTCGGACCCTTATTGGTTTAGTAGCAGCTTATTGACATCAAAGGCAATCATACATAAAATAAAATTGTTACGCGATTCTATCTATAAAAGGAGAATACCCATGCTGGAAAATAAAAAAATTGCCATACTGATCGAAGATATGTTCAATATATTCGAGTTCTGGTACCCGTATTACCGGTTAAAGGAAGAAGATGCAGAAATTATGGTGGTGGGTTCCGGGAGAACCGATGTTTTTACCGGCAAACCCTGCACTGAGTGCAAGGCGGATGTCCATGCAGACGATGTTACGGCCGAAGACTTTGATGGCCTCATCATCCCGGGTGGCTATGCACCCGACATGATGCGAAGGCACCCGGCCATGGTGAACCTGGTTAAAGAAATGTATCAGGCAAACAAACTGGTAGCCGCCATCTGCCATGCCGGCTGGATGCTCGCCTCGGCAGATATCCTGCGAGACAAAAAGGTGACCTCATTCTTTGCCATCAAAGATGATCTGATCCATGCGGGCGCCGACTGGGTAGACCAGGATGTTGTAGTGGACGGCAACCTGATTACCAGTCGAACACCGGACGATCTACCTGTGTTCATGAAGGCGATTATCGAGTATTTTAAGTAGATACCAGGGTCCAAAGGGCCCGGCACTAATTCAACCCTATAAAGCATTAATATTATGCACATTCAGCGTGTGATAAATTCTAAATCCGAATATCGAAATCTTCAAATAATGAGACAGGATGCCAAGGCTATCTTCCGTGCCGGTCTGGAGGCGGTCGACCCGGTTTCAGCTGTCAGGCGATGCGTCAGCGTGGATCATGGACAACTCATTGTCGGTGATAAAATAGTTGATCTGTCGCATGTAAACAATATTTTTGTCGTTGGTGCCGGCAAAGCTTCAGGGGCTATGGCAGCAGCGCTGGAAGAGATCCTGGCAGATCGTATCACGAATGGACTGGTGGTGGTAAAGTATGGCCATGCTGTAGATCTTTCCCACATATCACTGGTGGAAGCCGGTCATCCCTTACCGGACAAAAAGGGTCAAGAGGGTGCCGAAAGAATACTTAAACTCGCCGGAAAGGCATGTAAAAATGATCTCGTTATATGCCTGATGTCCGGCGGCGGTTCCGCCCTGCTGCCCTCTCCCGGTCCGGGTCTAATCCTGGCCGACAAACAGGATACCATCCAGGCGTTACTGTCCTGCGGCGCTAGTATCCATGAAATCAACACCATCCGTAAGCATATATCCCGTATTAAGGGCGGCCGACTGGCCCTGGCCGTTCACCCTGCCGGAATGATTTCATTGATTTTATCCGACGTTGTCGGCGATGACCTGGATGTAATCGCCTCCGGCCCCACGGTCCCGGACCCCAGTACATTTCAGGACTGTATGGAGATTCTTTCCAAATATCGCATCGCTGACAAACTACCCAAAGCAATCAACAAGCATCTTGCCGGAGGCGCTGAAGGGAAGATCAAAGAAACCCCCAAACCAGGCCATCGCGCCTTTGCCAATACAAACCATTTCATTATCGGAAACAATTTTCAGGCTCTATCTTCCGCCAGACTTTTCGCTGAATCCCTGGGTTACAACACCGTGATGCTCACGTCCCTGCTGACCGGTGAAACCAAAGATGCCGCCCACTTCCATGCCGCCATTATCAGGGAAATTACCCAGTCCGGGCATCCGGCCAGTCCGCCGGCATGCCTTATTTCAGGGGGTGAAACCACGGTAACTCTGAAGGGAAACGGCAAGGGCGGCAGAAATCAGGAATTTGCCCTGGCGTCGGCCATTGCTCTTGAGAATGTGGGTCCGATGGTATATCTGAGCGCAGGCAGCGACGGCACGGACGGCCCAACAGATGCAGCCGGTGCCATTATGGACAGCACCACACTGACGCGAGCCAAGACCAAAGGGCTGGAGGCAACTGACTACCTGTCTGACAACGATTCATATCATTTTTTTCAAGAACTGGGAGACCTCTATATTACAGGCCCCACCAGAACCAATGTCATGGATATTCGCATTGCGTTGGTGGGGGTTAAGAGATAGGGTTTGAGGGTAAACCCTTAAGCTCTTGGCTCTTGGTACTTGGCTGTTGGCGGACTAAGAGCAAAGTGCAACCTGCTACAGTCTGAACCACTAAAAGGCTGATAAGGGTTGGAAGGAAAGAAGATATAGGGTTGGAGGTTCCAGGGGTGGGGGGGTTCACCATCAGAAAAAAGCTGTCAGGCGCTAAAAATGAATAGCCAATAGCTTAAGGTCTTACCCTCGAACCCTCAAAACCTCCAACCCTCAAACCCTTTTCTGCAACCAAATGTGAAATCTCAAATACGTGTCAATTTATTTCAATTATTCGATTTAGGAAAATGCAATCCTATGCGCGCAGTCGTTCAAAGAGTTAAAGAGAGTCATGTAACCGTTGCAGACGAGA
>JAOZSO010000043.1:0-13593 GCA_029939655.1 Desulfobacterales bacterium | reverse complement strand
TGCCTTCCCGCACCCGCACCGTGGTGGAAAGCTCCTGGAGATCGATAATAGGATTGCTGATGGTCTGGGTTCTAATGGAGTCCGTGGGAATTTCCACATCCTCCTCACCCTGAATACGTGTAATAGTGGGAATGATATTCAGAGTGACAATACCGTCGCTGGAAATGTGGGGGGTGATACCGAGCTGCAACCCTAAAACGACCCGTTTGATAGAGGCACCGTAGGTGACAGTATCGGTCTCGGTATCCCGATCAACCCCGTCCACATCAGCGAATGGGAACTGATAACCCACCGTGAGAACCGCCGATTGGCCGTTCATCACCGAAAGATGCGGGTTCGATACAACGGACACGTCCCCCTGGGTCTCGAGAAAATCCAGGATGGCGGAAAAACCGCTTTGACCGGATTTGACAATGGAACTGCCACCGTTGACACTGAGGCTGAACACGTCCGTAAGTATATCCCCCGAATCGGTGAAAGCGATGCTCACGTTGGACCAGTCGATGCCGTAACTGTTTTCTTGCTTGAGGCGTACCTCCATGATCTTGGCCTCGATAAACACCTGGCGGTGGAGCGCCTCCATGAGGGAGTCCAGAAACCGGACTATGGAGGCAACCTTCCCGGGCCTGTCTCTCATGTAAATAATACCGGCATTTCGGTTGATACGCACGATGCCGTCTTCAGATTTCAACATATCCAGGGTTTCCTGAATATTGGCCCACACATCCGTTATCTTGACATCGCGGTTGGCCTTGATCTGGAACTTGCCGCTCACGCCCGACTGTTCGACACTGGATGCAAGCATGTCACCACCGATTTCGATATCGGTCTCACCGGCCATATCCAGATAATCGAACTGGTAAATCCGCTCTTCAAACACCTTGATAAAAAGATTGTCCCCTTCAATTTTCCAGGCATATCCGGCGCCATCGACCACCACCATGTCAAGAGCTTCTGTAAGGGTTGCCTGCTGAAGGTGGGCGGTGATACGGCGATCCAGATCCACATCCGATTCCACCGACAGGTTCAGATGGCTATCACGTGTAATCACCTTTAAAACTTCAGCCAGCGCGACATCACCGAATACCCCGGAATAGATCCTTATATCCTGTTGCATATCCTGAACAATGGGTGCCAGCTTTTCCTTTATGACGAGCGACCTTGGTGTTACACCCGGTTTTTCCTCTTTAATTATCTCATTGGGCTGGATGTCATCCATGTTTTCCAATTCGACCGGTCGCGGCTCATGAACCGAACAACCCATGACCGTCCCCACCATAAACAAGATGATGACAAACCAGACGCTTTTTCTTGGGATGCAACGCATTATTCCTCCATACTCGTATCCACCGAAAATTCTACCGTGGGTGCCGGTACAAACCAGCTCTCCTTATTCTGGGCCAGCAGAATACCTTTGGCATCTATTCTTTCAATGACAAAATCGCCGACCCTGCTCTTTTTCTCCCGGGTCTTTCCGTCGATCACAGCCAGATAGACCACATCCCCGTCCGTACTATAAACGGCCATGATACCGTTCAGAGAAGGCAGCTCGATCTTTTTCTTTCTGACCGGTTCCGGCTTTTGGGCAGGTTTTGGCCTTGGCTCGGCTTTTTTGGCCGGCAGAACAGCCTTGGTCTTGTTAAAGTCGATTCTGGCAAAAATTTTTTCGATTTCCTTCAGGTCAATGATCTCTTTCAGCCGTATGGCAATATAGCTTTCCAGGCGCTGCCACTTGGCAATCGTTGCCCTGGCATCTGACGACAGAACCGGAAAGGGTTTATCAATCAAAGATATCATGGCGGCAGCGTTATACCAGAGAATCAGCAGAGCCGCTAGCGCCCACAATCCAATGATGAGTCGTTTGGGATTTCCTTTGACAACCATGTTCCTGTTTTCTTTTCCCCAAAATGAGCGGTTCAAACCGTCTCAGGCAGAACCGTTTTCGTCTTCTGCTACGCTAAAGCGAAAATCGATCCCGACCTGGAAGCGGTACCCTTCTCCATCCTTGTTTTCAGTCATTTTGACACCGGTCACCACCAGAAACGGCGCATCGGTTTCAAGGGCCCGAAGCCAGAAAACCAGATCCCGGTAGGTGCTGGTGACATACATTTCCAAGGGAATCCGGTCTCCTTGCATGGCCGTTTGATCGCTGGCCAGACGAATTTCGGACAAGCCTTTCTTTTGCGCCAGAGATCTTAGTCTGTTTTCAATCGACAAGAGCTCTATCTGTATGGAATCGATGGGCTTATGCAGGGACGCCCGCCGTTTAAGCACCTGGATAACCTTTTCAAAGTTATTCTTTAAAAATACATCATCCATTTGCATGAATTCGATGGATTCCTGTTCCGTCTTGATCTGCTGGATCATCTGCAGATTCAAATAGGTCATGGTCAGGGCCCCGGCCCATATAATACCTACGACGATCCAGTTTCGGGTTAATCGATTTTTCATCACAGCCTGAGTTCAAACTGAATAGGATAATCCGTATAGCCCTGTCCGGGCAGAATCTCACCCAATTCGATATCCCGCTTCCCTAACCTGGGGCTGGTGGTAAAGGTATTCCCCAAATTTTCCAATAGCATGGACAGTGAACTTCTAAATTTTGCCATGTCCTCCGCCCGGACAACACAGGTCAAGGATAGGTTTGGGTTTTCCGCCACCAACAGCTCCATCTCCTGAACTCTGACATTTTCCGGCAAACAGCTGACCACATCTTTCATCGTTTTCCAGGAAGAGGGTCGACGCGTCTCCTGCAGAATGAGATCAAGAGCCTCGTTATATTGCTGGATAGTCTCTCTGGAAGATTGACCTGCCATAATACCCGCATTTTCTATGCCCGGATCCTGTTTCGCCCATTTGAGCAGAAAAAAATGCTCCCCGCCAAGGACCAGGAAAAGCAAAATCCCGATAATTGCCCCGGATATCTGAACCGGGCGCCACTCTCTGGCTCTGGCGTGATCCTTTTGCGCAACAGCCATATATTTTCTGACCGGCGATAGATCTTTGGGTGTAAAAACACCGCAAGGTCCCAGCATCTCAGTCATTTCCTGATTCGGCGCATTACCACCGTCATCGATATCAAGGGAATGAATCTTTCTTCCAAGACTTTCGGCCAGATCAGCGGCATCTTCCTTTCGGGATGAATGGATGAAAATATGCTCCAGATCGGCTTTTTCTTTTTGCGAAAAAAGATAGAACGACTGGTTGATTTCATATGTAAGCGCATCGAGCGTCTCTGTGTCTTCCCCTGCAGAATCCGAAAACTGAATACTGCGCGAGAACAGAAACCGGCCTTTGTGATAAAAATATAAATGGCATGCCGAAGAAAGTTTTTGGATCAGGCCGCTCCCGGAATCAACCAGCTCCGGGTGTAGTTTCTCGAGTTTCTTTCCCCAGACATAGGCGGGTATGGTGATGTCCATGGGCGCTATATCGAGCGTTGTGAGTTTTTGGTAGAGCTTGAAAGATAGGGGGTCCTGAAGAAAGAAGGCGGAAATATTACCGGGTTCCGACGGTTCCTTTGAAAAAGCATAATCGAAAAAAAGACCGATATCAGGTAGCTCCGGATGCTCGGAGGCCAGCTTTCTTTCTACAAACGGCACCACAATGGACCGCTTTTGGGATTGCAGGGTCAGATTTGTCTGTCCGATCCAGTAATCAGGCACCACCAGAAGTCGATTTTTTCTACCCCGGACGACTGCCGGGATAGAAGATGCTGCATAATCATCTTCCAGAAACAGGTTCAGGGAAACCGCATGGTCCACCTGCATGGCTTCACCGGCATACGAGACAAAAAAGAGCGTATCCCCATGCACGACGGTTATCCCGCTGTTTTTAGTTTTGAGCATCTTTTGAAACCTGCTCCCCTATCCCATAAATACCTGAAAAGACCCCATGGGTACACCAATCCCTTTGTCCCTTGGAGCATAAAATCAGACGATCTGATTCGTACACATAGCATATGATTGACAACCATAACCTACAACAAGTTGTGTGTCAATATAGTATAATAACAAAATATGGTAGTTATAGTGGTTTTGTCCTGGTCGAGAAAAATCTTTGTACAGTTTCGATGAAGCAGGTTGTCACCCAGAAGACAAATCTCCAGACATCCACGAAAACCCATCTCAAAAGCACCCGACAATGTCGATAAACGGGAAGGGTAAAACATGAGTTGTTATTTATCCTTTTTGTATTATTATAGAAAATGAAATGTTCAGGTAGATAGGCTGTAGGCTGTTAGACTGTAGGATGCCTACCGGCTAACAGCCTACAGTTTAAACAACCTATACAGAAAGGACTCCCCATGAAAATTGCGGTCAGTGGAAAAGGCGGCGTTGGGAAAACAACATTTTCCTCCCTCCTCATAAGAACCCTCAATGACGATGGCAGGCACGTGCTGGCCATCGATGCGGACCCGGATGCCAATCTGGCCTCGGCCATCGGCATTGACAAAGCCGAAACAATTACCCCCATAGCTGAAATGAAAGACCTCATTTTTGAAAGAACCGAAGCTAGACCCGGCACCATCGGCGGCTTTTTCAAGTTGAACCCAAAGGTTGACGACCTGCCTGACGCCCTGTCCGTCAGGTTCGAAAATATCAAGCTCATGCGCCTGGGGGGAGTCAAAAAAGGCGGCGGCGGCTGTATCTGCCCGGAAAGCACTCTCCTGAAAGCCCTGGTGATGCATATCGTTCTCATAAGAGATGAAGTGGTGGTGATGGACATGGAAGCCGGCATCGAACATCTGGGCAGAGGCACAGCTCAGGCTGTGGACAAACTCCTGGTGGTTGTGGAGCCCGGCCGAAGAAGTATCGACACGGCAGAGCATATCAGGCTTCTGGCTACAGAAATCGGCCTCAAGAACATTGCAGTTGTCGGAAATAAAATCAGGAATCAAAAGGATGAGGACTTTCTGAAAAAGCACCTGGCCGATTTCGATTATCTGGGATCCCTGCCCTATGACGATGCACTGATCGAGGCGGATCTGGCGGGAACATCACCCTACGACATGGCCTCTCGCACCAAGGAAGCAGTGAGGGAGATGGTGGGTAGACTATAACCTAAAACGTAACACCTAAAACCATTATTTTTTTACGAAAATACATCGACAATGTCTTCCTCTACCTTAAAGAGATAGGCAATCAAGGCCGCCCGGATCCACATGCCGTTGCGTTCCTGCCGCCAATATGCTGCCCGGGGATCTTTGTCCACAGCCACATCGATCTCATAACGCCTGGGCAGCGGGTGCAGAATGACACAGTGCGCATGAATATTGCCAAGGTGCTCCTTCTTGAAATGAAAAGCAGGATAGGTTTCTGTTTCATGGGTTGGATCCTCCGAATATTCGTTCTGAATTCGGGTCATGTAAATGGCATCCACCAGCGGCAGAATGCTTTCGAAGTCCTCGGTCTCATGGTACGGGATATGGTGACGTGTCAAAAAAGACTTGATATCGTCTTGCATCTTATAGATTTCCGGGGCAGCGAAATATAGCTCGACATCCTGGTAGTTTTTCATCAGGTAGCTCAAGGAGCGAACGGTTCTACCCCTTTTCAAATCGCCCACCATGGCAATTTTTTTGCCGTCCAATCCACCCTTCTTACTGAACTCCCGTTCGAGGGTGTAGATATCCAGCAGCGCCTGGGTGGGATGCTGATCGGGCCCCGACCCGCCATTGATAACGGGTACCGCACGGTCGGTCTGATTCAGAACCCAGGCTGTCTTTTCGGCAAATCCAGCTTCCGGATGCCGTGAAATAATCAGGTCCACATAACTGGCAAAGGTCCGTATCGTATCTTCCTGCGATTCACCCTTGACCTCTGAGCTGGTGGTTGTTCCGCGAATTTCAGATACGCTCAGCCCCAGCATGTAACAGGCGTTTTGGAATGAAAGAAACGTTCGGGTCGACGGTTGAGAAAAATACAGCATGGCCCGTTTATGGGGCAAGAGATGCCTGAGATGGTTCTGGCCCAGCTTGGTTTTTGCCAGCGATCGAATCATATCACCCAGTCGGCTCATGCGGTCCAAAAAAGGCCTGTCAAACTGCTGGGCAAATATAATGTCGATCAATCTCCCGTCCGACTCGAAAAACCGATTTTTTTCATCGGTAGGTTTTTCGTAAAATTCTTTCCATCCCTCGTAGGTTTGTTGGGTGGTCTCGGCAAATTTTTTCATCCTGCCCTCCTTGAGTACAAGTCATCCCGTCATTATCAGAAATGTGTTTCGAAAGAAAGCCTGCTTTGACATCCATGCAAAATTTAAATACAAAAAGAGCATAAGGGTTCGTGGATTCGAGAAATTATTTGTTCGTTGGGTTCGTTGAGTTTGTTGAGTTGTTTTACAGCGTTTGTCAACATAACGTTCCTAACCGTAACAGCGAGCACATTCCCCGTCGCTTGAGCTTGCTACGAGGTTCTTCAAACCGCTCCGGCAAATAACGTCAAACGGAACATGTTAAGGCAACCGCTATAGTGCTGGCATTTGCTAATGATCGATGTTAATATGAACAAACCAGACGCCAACAGCCGTAAGCAACCCAATGAACCCAAGAAACTCAATGAACACAATAAACCTGAAATCCTCGAACCCCAGACTCCTGATTAAAATCGGTGGACGGGCATTTGAAAAAGAAGCAGGTTTCCGCGAACTGGCACAAGCCATCAAAGCCGTCCCCAATATCGAGACAATCATCGTACATGGGGGGGGGGCCGAGATATCGAAATCCCTGCAAGACCATGATCGTGAGACCCGGTTTATCGATGGCATCAGGGTCACCCAGGCCGAGGACATGGTCATTATCGAAAGAGTTCTTTCCGAAACCATCAACCAGCGTATCGCGTCCTGGCTGACGGATAACGGCGTACCCTGCGAGCGCATGTCCGGGAAAACCGAACGGCTCTTTGTGGTAGAGCCCATGACCCGTGACGGCAGACGGTATGGGTTTGTGGGCGACATCAAACACGTCAATGGTGAGGTTGTTCTGCGTGCTCTCAAAAAAGGTCGTATACCGGTTATCTCACCCATCTCTGCAGATGAGAACCACCGGAGCTTCAATGTCAATGCAGACAGTGCGGCAGCAGCCCTGGCAGCGGAAATCGACTGCGTGGGGCTTGTGTTCATCACCGATGTGCCTGGTGTCATAAACGACGAGAGGGTCTGCCGGACCCTTTCCGAACAGGAGGCCCGGGAACGCATCGCAGACGGTACCATCAAGGGCGGCATGGTGGCAAAGATGAGGTCGGCATTCGAAGCACTGGCAAACCAGGTACCTGCCGTTTACATTACCCAGTGGGAAGGCATCCCTACGCTGCAGGGCATCGCTGCGGGTGAATGCCGCTCCGGCACCATCCTCTATAAGTAGGTACTCGGACTAAAGTGTCTGATACTGATGAAACATTGTGGGATAGTGATGCTCTAAATCCCAAATTAGAATTTCGTGCTTCGGATTTTATTGATTATTTGATTTTTCCCTTTTCAACCGATGGTTCGGAATCTCCGACGAAAGCGACAACACATCCGCAAACCCGGACAAATCATGGTTGGGAAAAATCAAATTCCAGCTTGACAGGGTTTTTGATTTTTGCCATATTGCTCCAGATTTGATCTCAGACAGGAACGTGGCATGATACCCGTAACAACCAAAAATCGCACCTGCCGGCGCCGTCGTATTCGTTTACTGTCCGGGTGTTTTTTGTGAAAATACAAATAATGACAAAAATTAAAAAATGCAAAAAACCCCGGCGATTGCCGGGGTTTTTTTTTGAAAAGGAGCAGCAATCATGACAACCATCAAAAAAGTCGTCCTTGCCTACAGTGGAGGGCTGGATACCTCGGTGATCGTACCCTGGCTCAAAAACAATTACGGGAATTGCGAGGTCATCTGCTTTGCTGCCGACCTGGGGCAAAACGAAGAATTGCATGGGTTGGAGGATAAAGCCATTGCGTCGGGTGCAAGCAAGCTGATCGTGATGGACCTGCGCGAAGAATTTCTCGTGGACTATGTATTCCCGACCATGCAGGCCGGTGCAGTATACGAACGCGAGTACCTGTTGGGCACGTCTATTGCCCGGCCGCTGATAGCCAAAAAGCTCGTGGACATCGCGGAAGCCGAAGGAGCCGATACCGTTTCGCACGGCTGCACCGGAAAAGGCAATGACCAGGTAAGATTTGAACTGACCATCATGGCTCTGAATCCAAAGTTGAAGGTTATAGCCCCGTGGCGCGAGTGGGAAATCAAGAGCCGTGAAGACGCTATCAAATACGCTATCAAGCACAACATTCCCATCCAGCATACGGAAAAAGACATTTACAGCCGTGATCGCAATATTTTTCACCTCTCTCATGAGGGAGGACTTCTCGAAGATCCCTGGAACGAACCCGCCAAGGAGATGTTTCAATTGACGGTCAGCCCCGAGGATGCGCCCGATGAACCGGTCTATATTGAAATCGGGTTCGAAAAAGGAAACCCGGTTTCACTTGATGGCGAACCCCTGAACGCTCTGGAACTTTTCACCCGTTTGAATACGGTTGCCGGTCAACACGGTGTCGGTCGCGTGGATATTGTCGAAAACCGCCTGGTGGGTATGAAAAGCCGGGGCATTTACGAAACACCGGCAGGCACCGTCATTTACCGGGCGCACCAAGCCCTCGAGAGCATATGCCTGGACAAGTACACCATGCACTACAAGGACTCCGTGTCCGTAAAATATGCAGAACTGGTCTACAACGGCATGTGGTTCATGCAACTTCGAGAAGCCCTGGATGCTTTTGTAAAGACAACCCAGCACAAAATAACAGGATCGGTCCGCCTGAAACTCTACAAGGGAAATGTCATCATTGCAGGCCGCAAGAGTCCATTCAGCCTGTATCGAGAGGACTATGCTTCATTTGGGGAAGACAATGTCTATAATCAGCAGGATGCCCACGGCTTTATTCAACTGTTTGGACTGCCGTTGAAGGTGGAGGCGCTTCTGGACATTGAAGGCAGTGGTGAAAGCC
Source organism: Desulfobacterales bacterium (assembly GCA_029939655.1). Taxonomy (GTDB): domain Bacteria; phylum Desulfobacterota; class Desulfobacteria; order Desulfobacterales; family B30-G6; genus B30-G6. The sequence goes on along the minus strand of JAOZSO010000043.1, from coordinate 4,593 downwards.
GGTATCGTCAGCCGGATTATAGTAAATTCAAACGGGATTGATGTAGAAACACCAGGAAGTTAGGCTGTAGGCTGTTAGCAGCTAATAGTCTAACAGCCTACAGTCTAAACACCTAAAAAGGCAGATTAGCAAAGTAGAGAAAATAACACTATGAAAGCACGCTTACTGTTATCAGACGGCACCCATTTTGAAGGTCTTTCCCTGGGAGCCGAGGGAACCGCTGTTGGAGAGGTGGTTTTCAATACGGCCATGATGGGATATCAGGAAATTCTGACGGATCCCTCCTACCATTTTCAGATGGTGGTCATGACCTACCCCCAGATAGGAAACTACGGCGTCAACCCAATCGATTTTGAATCCCGACGTATCTATGCCCCCGGTTTCATCATTCGGGAGTACAGTCCGGTTGTCAGTCACTGGCAAGCCGACAGATCGCTGGATGACTATTTGACCCACCATGGTGTGGGCGGGATCAGCGATGTGGATACCCGGGCACTCACCCGGCACCTGAGAAACCATGGCTCTCAAATGGGCATGATCACCACCTCTGATGACCCGTTGTCGACCCTTACCAAACAACTGGCACACGGCAAGCAGTTGGTCGGCAGGGATATCGTTCAGGAAATTACCACCGACAAAAGTTATGCCTGGCCCATTGACGGCCATACCGATAAAACCGGCCAGGGCAACTATCGGGTTGCCGTTTATGACTTCGGCGTCAAGTTTTCGATCCTGCGGGCACTTCACGATCATGACTGCAAGCTGCGCATTTTCCCGGCCCACACCCCCCCGGAAGAAATCCTGGCCTGGAAACCGGATGGCATCTTTTTTTCCAACGGACCCGGCGATCCCGAGCCGGTGACATACGCAGTGGCGGCAGCACGCTATCTTATAGGCCGGATACCGATCTTCGGCATCTGTCTGGGACATCAAATACTATCATTGGCCATGGGGGGCAAGACCACCAAGCTCAAGTTTGGTCACCACGGTGCCAATCACCCGGTGAAAAACCTGCTGACCGGGGCGGTGGAGATCACCTCCCAGAACCATGGCTTCAATGTCGATATCGAAAGCCTGCCCCCGGACGAGGTTGAAATTACCCACATCAACTTAAACGACAACACACTCGAAGGTCTCCGGCACAAACATCTGCCGGTCTTCTCGGTACAATATCACCCCGAGGCATCGCCCGGGCCCAACGACAGCCGCTATCTTTTCAAACAATTTGTAGAGGAAATGAAACAATTCCATGCCTAAACGCAAAGATCTAAAACGTATTTTGGTTATCGGATCCGGTCCCATTGTCATCGGGCAAGCCTGCGAATTTGATTATTCCGGTACCCAGGCCTGCAAAGCTCTCAGGGAAGAAGGGTTTATCGTCATTCTGATCAACAACAACCCCGCTACCATCATGACGGACCCGGAATTCTCGGATCGAACATATATCGAACCGTTACAGGCCGATGTCATCGCCAAAATCATTGAAAAAGAACGCCCGGATGCCCTGCTGCCAACTATCGGTGGTCAAACCAGTCTGAACCTGGCCGTGGAGTTGGCCGAAAGCGGGGTCCTGGAACAGTACGGTGTAGAACTCATCGGTGCCAATCTGGAAACCATCCAGCTTGCAGAAGACAGGGACCTTTTTCGCAACGCCATGAAAGAGATCGGTCTGAACGTTCCCGATGGGGGCTGTGTACACACCATGGAAGAGGCAGATAAACTGGCTGAAACCATTGGTTTTCCACTGATCATCAGACCCGCGTTTACTCTCGGAGGTATCGGCGGAAGTGTTGTCTACAACAAGGAAGAATTTCCCCAGGCGGCCCAATGGGGATTGAACGCCAGCCCGGTCAACGAAATTTTGATCGAACAGTCCATCCTGGGATGGAAGGAATACGAGCTGGAGGTCATGCGAGATGCTGCCGATAATTTTGTCATCGTGTGCTCCATCGAAAATTTCGACCCCATGGGCATCCATACAGGAGACAGCATTACCGTTGCTCCGGCCCAGACATTGACCGATGCTGAATACCAGGCCATGCGGGATGCAGCTAAAATAATTGTGGCCCGAATCGGTGTTGAAACCGGAGGAGCCAATATCCAGTTCGGGCTCGACCCGAAAACCGGTGAAATGGTTGTTATCGAAATGAACCCACGGGTATCCCGAAGTTCCGCTCTGGCATCCAAAGCCACCGGATTTCCCATTGCCAAAATTGCTGCCAAACTCGCCATCGGGTACCACCTGGACGAAATCCCCAACGATATTACCAGAAAAACGCCGGCTTGTTTTGAACCTGCCATCGATTATGTTGTGGTCAAAATTCCCCGATGGGATTTTGAAAAATTCCCCGGAAACGACAATCGGCTGACTTCGCAGATGAAGTCCGTGGGTGAGGCCATGGGAATCGGTCGGACCTTCAAGGAGGCCCTGAATAAAACCCTGCGATCCCTTGAAAACGGCTGGTCAGGTTTCCATGCTCATGGAAACTTCCCGTACGGCCGGCTCTCGCATGATGATTTGATGGACGACCTGAGATGGGGAACACCGGATCGCATCCTGAAAATCTGGCAAGCCCTCTCCAACGGCATCAGCACCGACGAAATATCAAACGTATCCGGCATCGACATCTGGTTCCTCGTGAACCTTCAACAGCTGATCGACTTTGAAAATCACCTGTCCCAAACGTTCAAACAGCACCAGACCCTCACACCGGAGATCCTCAGAAAAGCCAAGCGCTTTGGTTTTTCCGACAAGCACCTCTCCCTGCTAACCGGCGAGACCGAATTTGATATTCGCAGCCTGCGCAAGGAAAAGGGCGTGCTGCCCTCCTATAAAATCGTAGACACCTGTGCGGCTGAATTCGAATCCTTTACGCCCTACTATTATTCCACCTATGATCCCGAGAATGAGTCCATTCCTTCAGAAAACAAAAAAGTCATCATCCTGGGGGGCGGCCCCAACCGGATAGGCCAGGGCATTGAATTCGATTACTGTTGTGTTCACGGCATCCTTGCCCTGAAAGAACTGGGGATCGAAGCCATTATGATCAACTGCAACCCGGAGACCGTGAGCACGGACTATGACGTGGCCGACAAACTCTATTTTGAGCCCTTGACCTATGAAGATGTCCTGGATGTAATCGAACTCGAAAAACCAATAGGCGTCATCGTTCAGTTCGGGGGCCAGACACCCTTGAAGCTGGCCCTGTCGCTGGAAGAGGCGGGTGTGCCGATCTGGGGAACGTCACCGGATTCCATCGACCTGGCGGAAGATCGTGATCGTTTCGGGGCACTCCTGGATTCAATGGACATTCCGCACCCCCAATATGGAACCGCCACCTCCATTGACGCGGCTATGCATGTGGGACACCAAATCGGATTCCCCCTGGTTGTCAGGCCCTCGTATGTTCTGGGGGGACGGGCCATGGAAATTGTCTACAACGTCGAATCTCTGGAACAATACATGCAAAATGCCGTCAGCGCTTCCGCAGAACACCCCGTTCTGCTGGATCGATTCCTGGAGGACGCCTATGAGTTTGATGTCGACGCCGTATCCGACGGGAAACACACGGAAATCTGCGGCATCATGCAGCATATCGAAGAGGCAGGGGTGCACTCTGGTGACAGCATGGCTGTCCTGCCGCCCTATCTTTTGAGCATGGACCAGTTGGAGGATATCAAGGAATATACCCGTCTGCTGGCCAAATCCCTGAAAGTGAAAGGCTTGATCAATATTCAATTTGCGATCCTGTTCGACACCCTCTATGTCATCGAGGTCAACCCCCGGGCATCCAGGACCATCCCGTTTGTCAGCAAAGCTACAGGAAATCCCATTGCCAAGGTTGCCGTCAAGGTCATGTCCGGTCAACCGCTGGAGCAGTTCAACGTCACCTTTTGTGATCGGCCTTCCTATGTCGCGGTCAAGGAATCTGTTTTCCCCTTTGAACGATTTGACAAGGCCGACATATACCTGCGTCCGGAAATGCGATCCACCGGTGAGGTCATGGGAATTGCACCGACCTTCAGCGAAGCTGTCATGAAGGCCTTTCTATCCAGCGGCATTACAGTGCCCGAATCCGGTACCGTGTTCCTGAGCGTCAACGATAATGACAAACCGCGAATCGTGCCCATTGCAGCCGGACTGCAAAAGATGAATTACAATCTGGTGGCCACCAGGGGAACAGCGACCTACATTGCAGGCAGGGGTATTGCCGTAACAGAAGTATTGAAAGCCAGCGAAGGCCGCCCCAATGTGGTGGATGACATCAAGAACCGGAACATCGATTTGATCATCAATACCCCCTTGGGGCAACGGGCCCGCTCCGATGAATTCGCCATCGGGTGGACTGCCACCAAATACCGTGTCCCGGTCATCACCACCCTGTCCGCGGCCGAAGCCATTGTGCGGGGTCTGAAAATGATGCGCCAGCAGCCCATGACATATAACTGCCTGCAAGAATATTATCAACGATAATATCATTACTGTAAACCCAAGTAGGATACCTTAAGATTCCAATGTAGATACCCGGGTCCAAAGGGCCCGGCACTGATTCAACCCTATAAGAGTTAACGTTATGCACATTCAGCGTGTGA
>JAOZSO010000418.1:0-3662 GCA_029939655.1 Desulfobacterales bacterium | reverse complement strand
GATTTAAATCCGGTTATTGGAAGTGAACAGGGCGGTTTACGCCCTGTTCTTGTTTTAAGTGAAAATGTTTTCAATGAACGGTCCGGAACAATTATTGCGGTGGCATTAACGAGTCAACCACAGAGAGCAGGATATCCACTTACGCTAAAACTTAAGAGTTCAAAGCTTCCAAAAAGATCCTGGGTTAAAATCAGTCAAATTCGTACGCTTTCAGTAAAACGGATACGAAAAAAGATTGCAGAAGCATCCGAAGAAGAAATTGCTCTTATCATAGAGGGTCTAAATGAAATAATTGGCGGTTAACATGCTCTTTCAGCGGAGCGCAAAAAAACCGCACCCGCTGAAAATAATGGATTCTGTTTCGGGAATTGGATGGGGCTATCATGATGGGCTTCGCAATTTGTATTTATGAATCATTTTCTGACGATCACTGATCACCGAAGCAAAAAAAGGTTAGTGTCAATCTCTTTTTGGAGCCTCCTTAAATACTGCCCAGCAAGTCCTGGATTATTCCGAGTTCAAGGGGTTCTATGCGTGTGGGGACATCGGGAAGAAAAATTCCCTGTTGCCTCAGGCATTGTCTCCTGGTAACGATGGCCGCTCCCAGAAGAAGATTGAGGGCAATGACGACAACTTGCCGATTATGAGCTGATTCAAGAAAGCTACCTTTCACCCACTGGTTGAAGGCACCGATGGCGGGTCCGCACCAGATCTGGTAATCGATCTTTCTGGATGGCTCACCCGTATTTGCCCAGTTAGATGACTGGCCGAGATAAGAACGGAAAACCAAGGCCATTCGATGTTTTGGATTCGTTTCCGCTCTTTCGACTTGTTCGGGGTCCCTGTTCAGAAAAAATTCTTTTGTATGGGCCCATTCCTCAAAAAATGATCTGCGAAAAAAATCCCTTTCAAGAATGTTTCTCTGGGATTCCGGAATGTCTTCATAAGCGTCATGGGCTGTGTATAGTTCGTAAAGCTTTCCTGCGCGAAGCGGGAACATGGTTCCCCGTTTCAACACCTGGACCTTGACACCCATTTCAAACATATCCGCTGCGGGTGCCATGGTGACATCGGCTTGCTGGGCTTCTGAAAGCATTTGACGCACCGTGTCCGAAGTGCCGGCTTCCCTGCAAGCCTGGTTGATGGAACCTGTTACAATATAGTCCGCCCCCATGGCAAATGCTGCAGCGGCCGATTCAGGCGTGGCAATCCCTCCCCCAAGCCCGATACTGAGAGGCGCGTCGAAATTAAATTCCGTCATCGCCCAATCCCTGAGGGAGATCATAGTGGGAAGCAGGGCCAGTGCCGGTCGGTTGTCTGTGTGGCCCCCGGAATCGGCTTCTGCAGTCAGGGCGTCGGCCATGGGGATCGTTTCCGCCAAACGAGCTTCCTGGGAAGTGATCCAGCCCAGTCCCAGGAGCTGCCGGATGAACTTTTCCGGCGGTGGTGCAAGAAATTTTTTAGCGACCTCTTCGCGTGATATTTTGGCAATGATTTTTTGGGGTGTTGCAGTGATGCCGTGCTCGTCCTGTTGGATTCCCTTTATGCGGTAATATACCAGGGGGAGTGTGAGGTTCATGAAAGCGGAAGCGCTGATCAGGCGAACGCCGTACCTGAGGTAGAGATGAACCGTTTCCAGCTCCAGATTCGGGTCGCCGGGGCTGTGAATAAGATTGAACCCGAACGGCAGACGGCCCATTTTTTCCTGAAGGTATTGGATCGCAGTTTCAATTTGCGGTATGGCAAGACCTGCGGCGCCATAAAAACCTAACATGCCGGCACGTCCTGCCGATTCTACCATTTTCGTCGATGTTATTCCATTTGCCATGGCACCGACGACATAGGGGTAACGAAGCCCATAGGTGCGTATGAAATCCGGACTTCCCATGCTTGCGGGGTGCAATGGCGGCACGAACGCTGTCCAGGGGAATCGCCTTTCCTGTGATGCTGGATCACCGGACGGCAGACTTGCGCTGACGATATGGCCCCCTTGGGCGATCCCGATTTGTCCTCCGGCATCGATGACATAAATCGGCTTTCCTACCTGTTTTATCGCCGAATAGACAGCATCATGACCTAACCCAGGTTTGTCCTCACCCTTTATCCACCATCCCAATTGATTGGCTCGACTCATTGACTATCCTCTTGGATGATATTTTTTATGAACTTCCTTTAAGTGTTTCTGGGCAACGTGCGTATATATCTGCGTGGTGGAAATGTCAACATGTCCGAGCATGACCTGGACTGTACGGAGATCAGCGCCGCCTTCCAGCAAGTGGGTGGCAAATGAATGCCGCAGGGTATGTGGCGTGATATGTTTCAACGGGGCACATTTTTGAGCATATTTTTTCAGCAGTTTCCAGAATCCCTGTCTTGTCATGGGCTTTCCGGCCCTGGCCACAAACAGATAGGCACTCATCCGGCCTTTCAGCAGGGCAGGGCGTGCTGTTTCGAGATAGCTGTCGATCCGGTTTTTTGCATAGGTACCAAAGGGAACGATCCGTTCTTTTGATCCCTTGCCCAATACGCGCAGGAAGCACCCCTCGAGGTTGACATCCATCAGACGTAGGTGGATGAGTTCGGAGACTCTCAATCCGGCGGCATACAGGAGTTCGAACATTGCTGCATTCCTTGCGCCGGACGGTGTTGTAGGGTCCGGTGCTTCCAGGAGAATTCTGACGTCGGCAACGGACAGCACATCCGGAAGCGTGACATGCCGTTTGGGGAGTTCAACAACCTTGGCGTGATTCTTGGGGATATGTTTTTCCTGGACCAGAAAAGTATAAAAGCCTCTGAGGGTCACCAGATGTCTGGCCCTGGAGCTGGTTCCCAAGCCCTGGTTTCTGAGATGGATGAGATAGTGAAGAATGATCTTGTTATCGGCTTTTTCGATGGCATGGATCCGGTTCTTTTTTAAAAACGCCAGGTACCTGACGATGTCTCTGCTGTAGGCGGTGATGGTTTTTTTGGCAAGCCCTTTTTCCACCAGGATATAATGCAGGTACTGGTCGGCCAGTGTGTCCATGTCAGGCATAATCAATCCCGATAACAAAATATTTTGCCTAATTATTGCTGAATATGCAAATATAGATTTAATTCAGCCGGTTTTAGGTTTTACGTTTTAGGATAGAAAATTGTGTTCAGGAAGATACTTAAAACTTAAAACCTAAAACTTAAAACATTAGCAGAAAGGATTTTTTGACCTTTTGCAAATCGTCAAGTATGAGTAAAACCTAAGTTGAGCGATTGTCGAGGTTGCCGCAGCTACAAGGAAGATGCTGTTCCGCTATAGTGAACTATGCGGTATGGCATCTGACGCCGTAGATGCGGTAAGATCGGCAATCCCAACGGGTTTCAAATTTTAAGAATTCAAATGAATCAAATCCTTTGAAATTATTTCTAAATCCCATATTCTTAAAATTTGAAACGCTCATCTTAGGTAAACATTAGGCGATTAAAATGGTTATGTCAATTAGGTTTATTTGCTGGATTGTCAAATGATGAGCGAAGCGATTTTCACTGGTGCGGTGAAATCTTATTACGATTATCGATCAATGGTTTTAAAAAGCCATTAAGAGTCAAGGGCAGACCCCTGGAATACATAAATTATTTTGAGGAGTTAAATCATGGCGTCCAACGCCGATATCGCGGAAAAAGACCAT
>JAOZSO010000417.1:2118-3664 GCA_029939655.1 Desulfobacterales bacterium | reverse complement strand
TACTGGGATGTGACAAGAAGCGTAAAACTGCGATTCGACGAAGAAGGCATTTCCATACCATTTCCCCAGCGTGATGTACATATTTACAATGAAAACAGTTCTGCCTCAAATCTAAGTTGAGCTCATCTTAGGTCAAACTAAAAATGGAGTCTATCTATAGCAATTCAAACATTGATCGAGTTTTAGAACTACAATGAACGTATATTTTTAATTAAATTTGTGGTATGCGAAGGGTTAATTGCGATCAAAAAATCCGCTTTGTGCCAACAAGTAGAGCGGAATTGAAATTATAAGGCATAAAATGTTCAAACCATTCAGACTGAGCCCGAACGCCTTGAGCAAAGTATTTAGCGTCTTGATAGTGACATCGGTTCTGCTGACTGGTTTCGGGCAGTCGGTCGAGGGGCAGACGGAATCACCATCGCCGGCGGATCCATCTGACGTTACCCTGAAAACAACTACTGATACCCCCCCCGAAGCAGACTTAGAAGAACCTCAACATACACCACCACCATCGGATGTTAATAATACAGCAACACCTTCCAGTGAGGTTGAAAAGTGGGTACAACGCTATGAAAAACTTGTGGATGGCATTGACAAGGAACCCTTTGATTACAAGGATGCCGATGCATTTTACCATGAGCTGAATGTCGCTCTAAGAGACATGCGTATTCATTTGCGGGATTCACTGGCGGATTTGACGTCAGACCAGCCCCAACCAAGTCGCGTCACACCGGGAAAAACCCATTCCGAATCCCCGAAGGAAATTGCCGGCGAGGAAGAATCTAAAGATATACCGTCGCTTCCCCAGCAGGCAGACGCCCATGTTGACAAGTTTCGCATCATTGAACAGCTGCGGCTGGATTTGGTCACCCTCTACTACATTAGAATTCAAATGTTGAAGCAGATCTCCCCCGGTTTGCGAAGCCTGGTGACAAGTACCGGGGTCGACGGGGTTCAAGCGTTCAAGGAAGAGATTGATTATTTTCTCCTCATGTATCATATCCGCTTCCGTTTATTGCCTCAGATGAGCCTTCGGACGGCGGATGACATGGTGAGTGCCCCCACCCCTGTAATTTTGATTGTTGTTAAAATGGCCATAGTGTTCTTGGTCTTTTTCTGGTGGCGCCGCTGGGCTGTAAAGGGGATTCCCGAAGTACGCAGTAAAATTCTTGATATTAAACCACTGCAATCAACCCGCCAATGGCTGGCAAAATTTCTCTGGTACCTGATCCGTGTTCGTAGACCATTAGAGTGGGGCATTGTTCTATGGGTCCTGTACAATATCGGCAGTACATCAGAAGGGCAGCCAGTCTACCATTTTCTGTGGACGAAAACCAAGTGGATTATAGCGGCCTGGTTTGCGGTGGCTTTCATAGGCGCCGCGTCCACCAAGGGAAAACTGAGGCTGAAAAGTAATACCAAGGTCCGGATACGTTCAATTTGGATCATAGCCTCATGGGTGCTGGTAGCCGGTTTAGGGCTGAGCATCACCGAGGATTTGGTCGGCAAAGGTACCATTTATGCCTGGGTCTGGATTTTTTTG
>JAOZSO010000417.1:0-2018 GCA_029939655.1 Desulfobacterales bacterium | reverse complement strand
TGACCCGGCTTGAAGCCGTACGCGTCAGTGAACGCATGTCACAGAAAATTGAAGGCGATCCAATTTCAGACGAGATGCGACATCGGCTTTACGCAGATGACGGTGGGCTCGTTGAATCCGTTGGTCATGATTGCCTGGAACGGATGATTCATCTGGTTGAACAAAGGCGAAAGGGAACGGCGGCTATTGTCGCCGAGCAGGGGGGAGGCAAGACCCATCTGCTCAAGAGGCTGGGTAGTCGGTTTGAAGGTAAGATGATGCTTTTTGAGTGCCCCTCAGGGGGGGCGGACGCATTTAAAAGGAATTTCGCCGAATCTCTGGGTCTGAATGCTTCGGATCTGACAACAGAGGCCATATCCGGACGGCTCCAGGAGAGGCAGATAAGCGTTATAGGGGTCGACAACCTCCATCGTCTGTCACGCCCGGCCTTTGGAGGGCAGCGGGATATGGACCAGGTGGCTGGTTTGGTCAGTCCCGTTAAGGCCGACGTGTTCTGGTTTTATGGGGTGAACTGGGCGGCTTGGCATTACATTTCTCGTGTCCGGAAAAGACAACTATTTTTGGATGACGTGCTAAGGATACCGCTCTGGACGGAAGAGCAAATCAGAAAACTCATTGAGCTGCGGTCTGCGCATGCCGGTATTGAACCTGATTTTGGTGAGCTCATTCTGCCTCGCCAGTTTGAAAGCATAGACTACGACACCGTCGAAGATCGTAACCGTTTCGGTTTCTACCGGATTTTGTGGAATGCCTCGGATGGTAACCCGATGGTGTCCCTGCAATTGTGGGCCGATTCGCTGAGGATAGCTCCGGATGGCCGGATCCTGGTTAGTTTGCCGCAACTTCCCGCTACCAGCGAATTGGAAAAAGTGAATATGTCACTATTGTTGGTTTTGCGTGTCATTGCCCAGTCAGAAATGGCCAACCAGGAGGAAATCGCTGACAGTTTGAGATTTTCGGCAACAGAGGTGGCCGGTGCGCTGAACCTGGCAATAACCCACGAGTGGGTAGAACAAGTCAATGGCCGTTATCACCTGACAGGGAAGTGGTTTCGGAGCATTACACGGGTGTTGGCACGTAAAAACCTGCTCGTTCGCAAAGCCTTGGTGGGAGGATAGCCATGGTGAAATACGCTCGGCTTGGAAAACTCATAGTCTCGCTGGTGGTGGGTTTTAGAGCATTACCGGTCTTAGCCCAGAACGTTCAGTCGTCCACAGAAATCGAAGCTATAAATACTATTTCCAACATGATCCGGTGGGGCGGTGTTCTGGCATCTCTGCTGGTTATTTTCGGTGCCTGGCTGCTGTTACGTTTTTTAGACAGACTGGTAGAGAATCTGGGGAAAATATTTGCCGAGCGACGCCTGCTTTTTCAAAAGTTGAACGCGTTTTTTCATTTTACGGTCTACCTGGTAACCATTTTCGTCACAATTCTGCTCAGCATAGAGATCAGTCGTGAAGTCTTGGCCATTCTCGGCGGTACCGCTGCCGTCGCCATGGGGTTTGCACTCAAGGATCTGGTAGCATCCCTAGTGGCTGGTGTCATGATTATGCTCGACCGGCCTTTCCAGGTGGGAGACCGGGTCAGTTTTGGCGGACAGTATGGGGACATCACCGCCATTGGTCTCCGCTCGGTAATGCTCCAAACCCTGGATGACAACACAGTTACAATCCCCAACAACATGTTTTTAAACCAGATCACCTCCTGTGGAAATTACGGAGAACTGGATATGCAGGTGGCCATCGATTTCCACATCGGCACAGACCAGGATGTCCAGCTAGCCCAGGCCCTGGTCCAGGAAACTACGGTAACCAGCCGCTACGTGTACCTTCCCAAGCCGGTTGTCGTGCTGGTATCTCAAGTGGTCATCGATCCTTACGTTGCCGTGCGGTTGAGGCTCAAAGCCTATGTTCTTGACATCAAGCTTGAAAAGGCCTTTGTATCGGATGTCACCTTGCGTGTACTCGAGGCATTCGAAAGCAAAGACATACAACCGCCGGCAATCCTGCACCGGAATG
>JAOZSO010000416.1:0-3668 GCA_029939655.1 Desulfobacterales bacterium | reverse complement strand
TTTCAATTTCGAGCACCTTGTCCACGACCGGGTTGTGCATGACCCGTTCTGTATTTCGAAGCGTCCGCATGATCAGGCGTGTGTCACGCTCACTGTGTTCGACGAGGGCCTGCTTCACGTTAGGGTGCACCGGTGCTTCCCGGGTCGCCACGAAACGGGTACCCATGTTTATTCCGTCTGCACCCAGCCCCAAAGCACCCACCAATCCACGGCCATTTCCCAGTCCGCCGGATGCGAGGATGGGAAGATCGATAGCATCCCGGGTGAGCGGCACCAGGATCATGGTTGTCACATCGTCTTCACCTGGGAGTCCTGCAGCTTCAAATCCATCGATACTGACGGCATCGCATCCGATCTTCTCCGCCTTGACGGCGTGCCTAACCGAAGTGCACTTGCTGTTAGACTATTAGCTGCTGACCACCTAACAGCCTACAGTCTATACACCTAAATGGCTATAGCTTAATCGCCCCACTCACCGGTGCCTCCCAGTCAAGCTGCTGGTCAACCGCAATCTGGACATCGAACTTCTTCGAGATATCTTGGGGCATGGCGACAGCTTTACGAATTTTCAGATCCGCATGCGTCCCCAGAACTTCCAGGATGGCCGCCAGCTTGCCCGTGGCTTCATTGATCATGAAATTCATAAAATGAAATCGTTTCTCGGTGCGCCCCAGCAGGCGGATACGCATGGCCACGGTTTCATCCGCTTTAACTTCGGCAAAATACTGTATGAAATGCTTCAACGCAAACACGCCCATCTGTTTCCGGACAAAGTAATTTTCATCCAGGCCTTGGGAGATGAAAAAATTCCAGACCGAGGTGTCAAAGAGAGCCATGTACCAGCGGACATTCATGTGCCCCATGACATCCAGATAGGTTTCTGGTATAGTTTCGCGGTGATACAAAGGCAGCACAGCCAGCTTTTCTAACGGCACCAGGCACCCTTTTGTTTTTTCCCAGACACCGCAGTCATTTTGTACTTCCATCTTTTTTCCTTTTTATAGTGCCGTATCCCAGATACTTGTTGCAAACCCATCCGGCTGCCAGCTAAGAGCTACCGGCCAAGAGCTACCAGCTAACATCGCTAGATGTTTTTTCCCGCTGCAAACCCGTTATGAACCGCATCGAACGCCAGGGCAACCTTCTGCGCATCCCCTACGACCTGGTACGGGATACCTTTTTTCTCCACCATTTCCTGCAACGGGTTATAGGACTCGGATCCCACCGCCAGGACCACGGTATCCGCCGGAAGGGTATCCATCTGTCCGTCCATTTCAACGGTGACGCCTGCGGACGTAATCTCCAGTGCCTTGGTGGAAACGTTCGTCTTCACCCCGATGCGTGACATATCCTGGAGCATGCCCCAGCGGGTCGTCAGGCCGATATCCTTACCCACCTTCTTGATCATCTCGATGAGCACGACATCCTTGGTTCCCTGGGTTGCCATCTCGTACAGATCTTCGGGTGTTTCTGCCTTGTTCACCAGGAGGAATTTGACGGCTTCCCCGGAAAGCGTTCCCTTTTCACCCAAGAACAAGGCGGTTTCCACCCCAACGGCTCCACCGCCAATCACTACAACCCGCCGGCCCGTGGAAACCCTGTTTTGCAGCACATCCCAGGATTGAACCACGTGCGCCAGATCCACACCGGGAATCGGTGGTGTGATGGGTTTCGCACCGGTTGCCAGAAGAACCTTGCCTGGATTTTCATCGTCCAGGACCTTCTCGTCGACTGCGGCATTGAGAACCACCCGGATCTTCTGAACAGCCACCTGAGTCGCCAGATCCTTGGCCAGTTCCGCAAATTCAGCCCTTCCCGGTGGTGCAGATGCCAGGTAGAGTTGCCCGCCAAGACGGTTCTCCTTTTCGTAGATCACCACTTCGTGCCCACATTCTGCAGCTGCAAGGGCTGCACTCATACCGGCAGGTCCACCGCCCACCACCATAACCTTTGAAGGTGCATCCGAAGCCTGCAGGCGGCATTCCTTTTCGTGCCCGGCTTTGGGATTGCAAAGACACTCCACTTGTTTCAATTTGAAAAGGTGATCAAAACAACCCTGGGCACAGGCGATACAATGAACAATTTCATTTTCACGTCCCGTGGATGCCTTTTCCGGAAGATAGGGATCCGCGATCAAGGGTCGCCCCATGGCAACCATGTCACACATGCCGTCTGCAATCATTTCCCTGGCCGTGGCTGGATCGTTTATGCGGTGGCTGGCAATGACGGGTATTTTTACAAGGTTTTTAATCCCTTTTGCCAGATATCCAAACACACCCCTGGGAACCGAGGTGGTAATCTGGGGCACCCGAGCTTCGTGCCAGCCCACATTGATGCACAATGCGTCCACACCAGCGTCCGCCAGCGCCTGGGCATACACGGCCAGTTCTTTGCGTCCCTGGCCTCCGGGCATGAAGTCGTTGCCGTTCATGCGCACAATCAGGGGGTAATCACTGCCCGTAACCGCCTTGATCCGCTGCATGACCGCCAGACCAAAACGCATCCGGTTTTCATAGGATCCTCCGTATTCATCCGTTCGCAGATTGGTGAGGGGTGACAAAAATTCAGAGATGAGATATCCGGTACCACTCAGGACCTCCACAGCGTCAAAACCGGCTTCCTTGACACGCCGCGCCGCCTGGCCAAAGTTTTCGATGATCTCCTTGATTTCTTCAATCTCCAGTTCCCGGGGGGTTTCTTTGGTCATGCGGGACGGGACCGGTGACGGTGCCACCGGTTGTTTTCCACCGGTAAAAAAGGAGAAATTGTAACGACCGGAGTGGTTCAACTGTACAGCGCTCCGTGCGCCGTGGTCTTTGATGACATCAGCCAGTTGCTTGAGACCGGGGATGTATTCATCCTTGTGAGCACCGATGTTCATTGTAGAGCCCGAGAGTTCGTCCACGGTGGCATAGCCGACACTGATCATGCCCACACCCCCGCGAGCTCTCTCGGCATAAAATTCAATGAGTTGTTCCGTGACCTTGTAATCTTCCGCCATGTTCATGTGCATGGCCGGCAGATAGATTCGGTTCTTGATCTCCAGTCCGCCGATATTGATCGAATTGAATAATGGGTCATTCATGATTATTGTACCTCCTTTGATAAGCGGCAACGCCGCGTTGGAAAATTCGCATGGTGAATTTATTTGGTATACGAAACATCTCTCAACAAACGCTTCAACAAAACCTTCTCTTCCACGGTTAATCCATTCAGACACTCTTGATTGGCCTGATCTCGCTCGGTAGTAAGCCTTGGCTTCAATGAAATACCCTTGTCGGACAGACAGATGCGCAAGGTACGTTTGTCTTCCGGATCGGGATGCTTGAAAATCCATCCCCCTGAAACCATTCTTTCCAGAACACCCGATAGCGTAGCCGGATCCAGTACCAGTCGCTCGCTGATAGTGCTGGCCGACAGGCCGTCTTCATCCCAGAGAACCTCGAGGATGAGGTGTTGTATGGGTGTCAGGCCGTATCCGGTCAAACGTTTTTTAAAAGTTCCATGCGCTTTCTGGTAAGCCTTGGCCAGTAAAAATATGACACAGTCTTTAAATTTATCCATTTCAACCCTTTCGTGTACTAACTAAATGGAACCGGGTAAATTTGTCAATAGGAATAGCGGGCTATTTCGCGGATTTTGGGAATGAGGCATCGGCCAAAGATGGG
>JAOZSO010000042.1:0-13699 GCA_029939655.1 Desulfobacterales bacterium | reverse complement strand
ATGAACCCCCACAGAAAAAAGGATTAATCCCCGCAAAAGCCAGTTGGGTTTATGCATATCATCGGACATTGTGTGCGTTGAGTTTATTGAGTTTATTGTGTTTATTGAGTTTGTTGTGTTAACAATGCCAGGAGGCTGGGAGGCTGCGAACAGCTATGAGCATTAAGCTATAAGCCGCTTGCTGCTAAATACTTTAGGCTTAGAGCTTCCCCTCAGACCCTCCAAACCTCCAACCCTCTATAATAACCCCTATTCCCTCTCTGTTGCCAGCACGAGTCGGTCGGCTCCGGCGGCCTTGGCAACATCCATGACCCTCACAGCCTTGTCCAACATCACCGATTTGTCGGCTTTGATGACCACCGGGATACCGGCCTTTTCCCCAAGTTTGCCTTTTACTATCATAAAAAGTTCGTTCAATGGAACAGCCCTGTTGTCCATAAATACCTTGCCGGTGCTGTCAACATAGATCGTGATCTCCTCCTCGGTCTGTGGAGACGTGGCATTTGCCTGGGGCAATTTTACCTGAATCCCTTCATCCACCATGAAGTTGGTTGTCAGTAGAAAATAGATCAAGAGCAAAAATACAATATCGATGAGAGACGTCAGCGGTGCCTGCAATTGATAATAACTACGTTCTCTTTTTGGAAACAGCATGACCAACTCCCCGTGGATAATTAGTTTTGAATTTTAAATTTTGAATTTTGAATTTTGAATTATAGAGCTCATAGCTGTTTAGGCTGTAGACTATTAGGCTATTAGCGGTCTAACAGTCTAACAGCCTACAGTCTAATAGCCTAACAGCCTATGGTTTACCCCCTTGAACCCTTGAGCCCTCTATACCTATTACCGCCTTTAAAAAGATAATGGCACCTCGTTGCAGTCTTGCTTCGGATTGGTTGACTTCTGAAACCAGATAGCTGTGGGCAATGATAGTTGGTAAAGCCACGGCCAGTCCCAGTGCGGTTGTGAGCATCGCTTCCCAAATGCCGCCGGCAAGAACCGCGGCATTGACCTTGCCACCCATTTCCTGGATAACCATAAAAGCTTTGATCATCCCCACCACGGTTCCAAATAAACCCAGCAGCGGGGCAATGTTTCCGATCGTTGCCAACGCCTGCAGGTACCTGGACAGACCCCTTACCTCTTCTTCGGTGGCATGAACGATAATAGCCTCCAGGGTTTCCTGGCTCTGGTCTTTTACCTCCAATGCCTGTGCCAACACGTTACCCATGGGAGAATCGCTGGCATCCACCAGGTCTCGCGCCTGTTCGTCGTCTCCATTCTTCACGAAAGCTGCAACTTTTTCGGCCAGCCCGCGCCCCTGTTTTCTCAGTCGAATAAAGCGGATTAATCTTTCTAAAAAAATTGCCAGCGCAAATACCGAACAGAGGAGTATTGGAATGACCAGCACACCTCCCTTATATAGAAAATCCAACATGTGTATCCTCCAGTATGGCCTTTGGCCATAAGCTCATAGACTATAGATTGATAGGCTGTAGACTGTTAGACTATAGGCTATTAGACTGTTGAATGTTGCCAAGCTCTCCGGGAGTTTCTCCTACAGCCTAACAGCCTACAGCCTAAACACCTAAGTAGTAACACCTAAAACAGCTCTTCAATATCCGCCACACCATCAAAATCGAGATCCTTTTTCCGTTTGGTCATGGTTTCCGATGCATCATAGTCCTCCCATATGTCCGGCCGGCCATCGCCATGGGTGTCCTCCGAAACACCTGACAGCCGTCCGCCTTCATAATAATACCAGGTATCCACACGGTCGTCTGCATCGGCATCCTTTTCTGCCCGTTCAAGGTTACCCTGGGCATCAAAATACCAGGTCATGTCCCATCGGCCATCAGCATCCCTGTCTTCCAGGCTGTTCACCAGAAGACCCTTCTCATCGAAATTTTCACGCAATTCAACGAGACCACTATCCTTTTTCAGGGTCTCCCTTCTACGCAGGATATCATGCATAAAACAGGACCGCACATCAACCTTTCCACTGCCATCAGAGTCCAGTTCAGTCACCCGTGTCCATGGAGGCTTGTCATACCAATGCGTCGTCTCAAACCGGCCATCGTTATCCCGATCCCTCAGGATATATTTTTTTTTCCTGCCGGTATCATACGATATTTTCGTATCGATCTCCCCATCACCATTGGTGTCTTTTTCCACAAACACAAGCCGGTTGTCTTTATACCGCTGGAACGTATCCATTTTACCATCCATGGAAACATCTTTTTCAATGCTCTCTGTTTCGCCACCTGCGTTGTAGAATATTCTGAGTTCTTTCTTGCCGTCCTGATTTGCATCCACCGTCTGAACAAAAGGTTTTCCTCCACGATAGGCCACCGTTGTTTCCCGGATACCGTCCATGTCCAGATCTTCCTCAATTCGAACGACCTCCCCTTTTTCAAAAAAAGCAATTTTCTCATATCTGTCATCCTGATTCTGATCCCACTGCTGCATATGGGTCAGGCCATTCCGATAGACTTCCAACATGTCCAAATCACCATTCTGATCTGTATCCAGGTGACGCCTAACCAGAGATCCATCTTCATCGAAAAGAAGCCGCTCCTCCACCGTGCCGTCCCCATTTATATCGATCCGTCGCTCGGATAGCTCTCCGTTCCGATACAACTCAAGGACATTGGCGGCACCATCGCCATCCTGATCGCGAGTGATACGTGTAATCTGCCCTTTTTCAATATGATAAACTGTATCCATCCGTTGATCAGCGGTGGTATCCTCACGAATTTCGAATGGTTTTCCGGCTGTATCCAAATCTATCTCCTGGTAAATATTACCTTCACCATCCAGGCGTTCCTGCCGTATCTTTTTGCCGTCTTTGAAATAGGTTCTCATATCGATACCGATTTCGGTATCCAGATTTTTTTCCAGGCGCACGATCACGCCATCGACATAGTACTGGAACGTATCCATCACCCCATCGTGGTTGTCATCTACTGCAAGCGCAACCAGCTTACCCTGGTGATTAAATTCTGCTACCTGGTCGACGATGCCATCGTTGTTGGCATCTCTTTTCTTGATCAGCCCACTGTCTGAAGCAACAACCGATGAACAGATCGACAATAGACCTGCAAATAGCCATACAAAAACTATCCTTTTGCAGAACGACCGGGTTGGCATTTTAGCACACCTGTGCAAACGTTGGTATAGACACCTGGTAAGATTATTTTTCATGAATGAAGCGTTAAGCATTAAGCTATAAGCCGCTTACTGCATACTCCTTACTCCTTACTTCTTACTGCTTTGCTAAACGCTCACTTTAGGTCCCTCAAGGGTATACTGTCAATATATTTCAATTCACAGAAAATCGTGCTATAAACTGCGCATGTCTTTGATTGTAAATGAAATATTTTACAGCATACAGGGAGAATCGACCCGTGCAGGCCTTCCGTGTGTATTTGTCCGCCTCACCGGCTGTAACATGCGCTGCACCTATTGCGACACTGCTTATGCTTATGATGAAGGACTCCCCATGCAGATTTCAGAGATCATGAACAGTATTGGTGCTTTCCATTGCAACATGGTTGAAGTTACGGGCGGTGAACCTCTTTTGCAGAACGAAACACCCGACCTCATCTCCAGCCTTCTCCGAAAAAATTATCAGGTTCTCATGGAAACCAACGGCAGTTTTGATATCCGCATGGCTGATCCCAGGTGTGTAAGGATCATGGATGTCAAATGCCCGGGTAGTGGCGAACATGAAAATTGCGATCTCCAAAATTTCAGACATCTCGGAAAAACAGATCAGATTAAATTCGTTATCGGCAACAAGCAGGATTACGAATACGCCAAGGATATGCTGAACAGGATTCCATCAAGCATCCCGCCCGGGAATCTCCTTTTCTCGCCCATCAGAGAAATTTTAACACCTGCGGAACTTGCCGGATGGATCCTCGAAGACCACCTGGAAGCCAGAATTCAGCTCCAGCTCCACAAGACTATCTGGCCTGATATCGAGAGAGGGGTTTAAGCAAAGGGGTCCAGGGTTCGAGGGGGATACAAGGGTTGGAGGGTAGCTGAAAGCAATCAGCGGTTGACAGCATCCAGGCATCCCAGCATCCTAGCATCCTAGCCTCCCAGCATTTATAATGGATAAAATCACGACTGGGACAGAATAATTTATGGTTAAAGAATATAATAAAAAGGCAATCATTCTGTTTAGTGGTGGGCTCGACTCTACAACGGTTATGGCTCTGGCGAAACATGCCGGGTATGACCTGTATGCAATGAGTTTCGATTATGCCCAGCGGCATATCTTCGAACTGGAAGCCGCCAAAAAAATAGCCCTTGCATACGGGGTCAAGGCGCACCTCGTCGTTAAAACCGATTTAACGAGCATCGGGGGCTCCGCCCTGACCGATGCCATTTCAGTACCCAAAGACAGAGAAATCAATGCCGGAAAGGATGAGATACCCGTCACCTACGTACCGGCCAGAAACACTATATTTCTATCCTATGCGCTGGCCTGGTCCGAGGTGCTGAGGGCGCCGGATATCTTTATGGGTGTCAACGCCATTGACTACAGTGGATATCCGGATTGCCGGCCGGAATATATCCATGCCTTTGAACAAATGGCAAACCTGGCCACCAAGGCCGGTGTCGAGGGGTCGTTCAAAATAAAGATCCAGACCCCGCTATTACGAATGACCAAGGCAGAAATTATCAGCAAAGGACTCGAACTGGGTGTCGACTACGGAATGACCCACTCCTGTTACGATCCGGATACCCGTGGAAACGCGTGCGGTCGATGTGACAGCTGTCTCCTTAGGAAAAAAGGCTTTGCAGACGCAGGAGTGGACGATCCGACGAATTATGTATAAACGGGATGTTTTGACTTTTGGGGATGTTCGAGTCCCTGAATAATTTGGTTGTATACGACTTTATAAATTCTAAATTCGAATATCGAAATACGAAACAAAAAAATAATATTGAATGCTCAAATGACTAAAATATTGCCCATAAGCTTAATCGGTAAAGGCCGTTTGGATCATTCGAATTTGTGTCATTCGATATTGTTTAGGATTTGAAATTTCGTGCTTCTGATTTAAATTTTGGAGGACCGCCATGATAAAAATACTTCTCTTATTTGCTATCGTTCTGCTCGTGGTTCTTCTCTTCTTTGAAAAGAGGGAAAACCGCAAAGGAATGCTGCCCACCAAAACAGTGCTTTCGCTGCTTTTCATCGTCACCGCCATTTCTCAGATCCATCTCATGCAGCCATATACCCTCTTTATCATCATCGGGCTGCTGTTCTGCCTGGGGGGGGATGTTTTTTTGGCATTGCCCCAAGATAGAATGTTTCTCTTTGGACTTATCTCATTTCTTCTGGGGCATGTCTGCTATGTGATCGGATTCATTTGGATTGCCGGTCCAAGCAAAATGACACTCATAGGCATCATCGTTACCATGGTGCTGGGTGGTTTTATTTACGCCTGGCTGAAACCACACCTGGGCACCATGAAAAAACCGGTCATCGCCTATATCCTTGTCATCAGCTTCATGTTCATCGGCGCCTGGTCTGTGCTGGGAATGCAGCAGCAGCCGTTTATGGCCCGTCTTTTAATCTTCACAGGGGCCGCCAGCTTCTACATATCCGACATTTTTGTCGCCAGGGATCGATTTTTAAAAAACGATTTTGTTAATCGCCTTTTGGGCCTTCCGCTCTACTACATGGCTCAGTTCATGATCGCATTTTCCATTGGTATGGTGCGTTTGTAACTTTCTGAACAACATGCTTTAACCTGAACTGAGCGATTTTTCCCGAAGAGGTGTGCCGAGATCTTGATGGAGAAGGGTTCGCGAAAAAACACAGGCATACACGATTTCGAGAAAAGCAAGCCCTTATCTTTTGTTTCGTTGACAATTCTTTTAATATTTAATACGTTAATATTATTGAAAATGGAACCCCTCGGGTAAACCCGTGGTCCCATTAAAATACCCGTCTTCGGCTTCCGTCTTCGCTCTGCGAGCTACGCCGCGACAAGACACCGCGGTTATCCGCCTTGCCTTAGGGGTGACATCGCGCCGTAGCAATTAACCTTTGCTTTTGCATTCATCCACGGGCAAGCCCGTGGTATTCTGCGAAGGCGGATAAATCTCCTTACGATCACCCCCTGTGACCTGCTAAAAAGTACAAGGAGGAAAACCATGACACCCATGACAGATAGTAAGAACCTGCTGGATTGCGCTTATTACTGGGAACGTGTTGCTCCGGATCAGATGTACTTCACCCAACCCCTTGGTGGCGGTGATGCCAACCTCAAGACCTGGACCTGGAAAGAAGCGGTTGGCGAGGCCCGTCGCATGGCCACCTACCTCAAAAGCCTCAATTTACCTGAGCGGAGCCACATCGCCCTATGCTCTAAAAACTGCGCCCATTGGATTTTAGCAGATTTGGCCATCTGGATGGCAGGACACATCAGCATTCCGATTTTTCCGATTCTGACGACCGATATTGTCCACTATACCCTCGAGCATTCAGACTCAAAGCTCCTCTTTGTCGGCAAGCTCGACCCGATCTGGGACGAAATGAAAAAAGGTGTGCCCGCTGACATGCCCCAGATCGCTTTTCCCCTCGCTCCTGAGAATGATTTGGATCAGTGGGATAGTATTGTCGCCGATCACGATCCTCTGACAGAGCCGGCCGAACGTTTACCTGACGAGTTAGCTACGATCATTTACACATCGGGAAGTACCGGCAAACCCAAGGGTGCCATGATTAGCTTCGGTTCCATGCATCAAAGCGCCAAAGGTATTTCAGAGTATCTCAAGACCCATGAACGTGACCGGGTTCTGTCATATCTGCCCCTATCACATGTATTTGAGCGCTGGGTCGCTGAGGCGCATTCTCTATATGCCGGCTTTCCGCTATATTTTGCCGAGAGTCTCGAAACCTTCATTGCGGATTTGCAACGCGCGCGTCCGACACTGTTCATTTCGGTACCGCGGCTGTGGCTCAAATTCCAGCTCGGTATCTTTCAGAAAGTACCCCCGAAAAAACTTGACCGCCTGTTTAAGATTCCAATTGTAAAAGGCCTTGTTAAAAAGAAGATCCTCACCCAACTGGGACTGGACCATGTAAGGTTTGCCGGTTCCGGTTCTGCTCCGATCCCCAAAGAAATCATCGAGTGGTATCGCAACCTGGGCCTTGAACTGCTTGAAGGGTACGCCATGACAGAAAACTTCGCTTACTCACACTGCAATAAACCCGGAGAGGTGCGCCCAGGCTACGTGGGCCCTCCATATCCGGATGTGCAACAAAAAATTAGTGAAGCGGGCGAGATCCTGGTCAAAAGCCCCGGCAACATGATGGGTTACTACAAGATGCCGGAAAAGACCGAAGAGGAATTTACTGAGGACGGATTTTTTAAAACGGGCGATCTTGGAGAGATCGATGAGAAGGGGCGCCTCAAGATTACCGGCCGTGCAAAAGAGCAGTTCAAAACATCTAAAGGAAAGTACGTTGCGCCCGCGCCCATCGAGAATCAGCTCGCCGTAAGCCAGCATGTCGAAGCGTGTTGTGTAACCGGCTCGGGATATCCTCAACCGCATGCGGTGGTGATGTTATCGGAAGGTGCCCGAGAAGCCATCGATCAGGGAAATAAATCAGTAATCGAAGGGGACCTTGCAGAGCACCTAAATAGCATTAACCGCGAGCTCCCTCATCACGAGCGACTGGCATTTGTGGTTGTGGCCAAGGACGAATGGCTCCCGGAAAACGGCTTTCTGACACCCACCATGAAACTCAAGCGTGCCAAGCTAGAAGAAGTCTATGGCCCGCACTCCGACGGGTGGTATGAGGAGAATAGGCCAGTCGTGTGGCAGGGATAGCGAAAAGGTTGCTGATCTGTTATCCCCAGCTAACCGGCACCCTCACCATATTTCCTGCCTTGTTCTGGAACAACAGGTAACCTTTTTCGTTTCCAAAACAATATATTTCCCATGTAATCCGCACATCCTGCCGGCAGTAATCGATGATCTCCCGGATTTTTCCCTGTTTCCACCAACGCAATGCCTGGAGCCCGTCGGCTGATTTTTTTGAACCGAGGGTTATTTTTGCCAGATGATCCAGAGACAATCGATAGCCCAGCTGCTTGTGAATCTCTTCCAGCAAATCAAGTGTGGGGAGTTTCCCAAAATCAAAGTCCGAGTAGCCGCTGAGAACCTTGTAATCGAAACGTCTGATATTGAATCCCACCACACAATCATATTGCTTGAGGTGCTCGACGAACCGAGGCATATCCTTTTCCAGATACTCGTGATACACCTGCGCCTCGGAATCATAAAGCACTGCGCAGCTTACCTTCATAAGATCCGCCCGATGCCATCCCCCCACCTCCTGGGCAGATCGTTGTGTCTCAAGGTCGAAAACGCCGAGTTTCTTCACAATCGTCCCCCTGCGATTTGCCCGGTCTACCGACTTGAATTCTTTTTTGCCGTTATCCAGGTAATTTCCTGGATGCCCAACAAGCACCCCACCGCTTCCGGAGACTTGAGCCGCCGATTTTTGAATGGGCGGGGCCTCCCGGATATCGCGCCGGGGATCCAATCGATTCGATCGGGTGGAGCTTTTCCCGGGTTCCGTTGAATATTGAGCATGTCCTGCGACATAACGACCAGGCGTGTCCACAGCATCACCCGGCATCTGGAGGAGTTCCTTCAAGACAAATATTGCAGATGCCTTATCAATGGGACGGTTTCCGGATCCACACTTGGGCGAGTGCACACAGGACGGACAACCGGTTTCACAGGGGCACGTCTTGATGGCTTTCAGGGTAACGCCCAAGAGATCTTTGGCCCTGTAAAATGCCTGCCTGCACAGGCCTGCACCACCCGGAATACCGTCATAGATAAACACGGCGGCAGATCCGATCTGTGGATGATACGGAATGGAGATTCCCCCAAGATCATTTCTGTCTGTCATGACGATCAGCGGGAACATCCCGATGGCAGCATGTTCCATGGCGTGTATGCCCCCCATAAAATGAAGGTACCGGGATTCCACCTTCTTCTGTACATTGGAGGGGATCTCGAACCAGATACCATCCGTTTCAAATGTCTGCTCGGGAAGATCCAACGGTACTCTATTTATGAGTTTTCTGCCCCGTATACGCCAGCGGTCGAAGCCGGTTACCTGTTCCGTCACCTTGAGTTTGCCGGTTGATACCCGGGTGCCCGCAACCTGTTTATCATCGTATGTTTCCAGTATCTCGGTATGCTTATGCGCCCTGGCCCGTGTATAATAGTTAATATTCGCCTGGGTGACGGTGACGGTGTTGGTTTCCAGGTCCAGGGTATCCACCAGATACGTATCACCCTTGTGTAGATAAACAGCGCCGGGGTGGGTCTCTTTGAAAACCCGGAGACCATCAATCTCGCCTTTGTTTTCACCATCGGAACTGCCGATGATGGCATACCGGTTCCCGGCCCCGCGCAGATGTACCTGGCGATGAGGAGCCTTCCGACTCGAAAACCACCGATCCCCCTCCCCGCTCCTGAGAAGTTCACCGCCTGTTTCAAGCGTCGCTATCGCCTCCACTACCTCCTGGTCCTGCATAAAGGATTCACCCTTTGACAGCGGTAACTCGTTAGCTGCGCAGACTACATGCCTGGCAAGAATATTCGGATTAAAGGGATTGACCACCGCCACTTCGGGGCTTCGCTGGATAAAATCTTCCGGGTTTCTCATGAAATACTGGTCCAGGGCGTCTTCACCGGCAATAAGTATCATGGCCGATTCCTGACCATTTCTTCCGACTCTCCCTTCTCGCTGCCATGTGGATACGATGGTGCCGGGATATCCCACCAGCAGACAAAGATCCAGGTCACCGATGTCGATACCCAGCTCCAGCGCACTCGTGGAAATAACAGCCAGAAGTTCCCCCCTGCTCAGTTTAGACTCGATCTCTCGTCGTTCTTCCGGTAGAAATCCGGCCCGATAGGCACTGATCCGGTCTGCATATTCCCCGGCCTGGGTTCCAGCCCAGATAGCAATCAGTTCGGTCATTTTTCGTGACTGTGTGTAAACAATCGTCCTCAAATTTCGCTTCAACGCTGCTTTCAGCAGCAAAATAGCCGTCTGAGCCGGGCTGTCGATGGGATCGATAAATAGAATGTGCCGCTTTCCTTTGGGTGATCCGCTATTGCTGACCGTTCGAACCTCAAAATCGGTGAGCTGTTCCGCCAGTTGTTTCGGATTGGCGACCGTCGCTGAATTGAAAATAAAAGCAGGTGATGAACGATAGTGCCTGCAGACCCGTTCCAACCGCCTGAAAACCTGGGACATATGCGATCCCAATAGACCCCGATAGGTGTGAACCTCATCGACCACAACGGTTTCGAGTCCCGAGAAAAATGAAGCCCAGCGCGTGTGATGCGGCAGAAACGATAAATGAAGCATCTCCGGGTTGGTCATGATAACATTAGGCGGCTTTTCGCGGATGCGCTTCCTGTGCCATGTAGACGTGTCCCCATCATAGATGGCGGTTGTCGGTCTTCTACCTTCCAGAGAAGCGGTAAATTTATTCAGATTCAAGAGCTGATCCTGTGCAAGCGCCTTTAAGGGGAACATAAAGAGAGCTTTCGAATCCGGCCGCACCAAAAATCTCTCCATGACCATGAGGTTATAGATCAGGGTTTTACCACTGGCGGTTGGCGTCGCCACTACAACATGTTCGCCGGCTCGTACAAAATCAATGGCCTGGGCCTGGTGGACAAAGAGCTTTTGGATGCCTGCATCGCGAAGCATCTGCTCTATTGTTCCGGGCCAAGCCTCTAAGGGTTCCCCCCAGATCGCCGGTTCTTCTGGAATAACTTTATGGAAAACAACCTGGCCTCCCAGCCGTTTGGATGCCTTCAAGGCTTGGACATATTCCTGAATATCTTTTGACACTTCCATATTTTTAGAGGTAATACATCGGTATTAACTTGATCTTTCGAAAAAGTAGGTTATAATAATAACTTAACTATTACATGATCCCATAGCCATTTCAAGAGGATGCCTCAAATCTTGCAAGACCCATTTTTACGCCACTCATCCCGACAAATACCTCATCTATTGTTCTTTTCGGCCATCCATCCCTGTAAGGACAAGGTAAGGAAACAGCCATCATGACAGACCAGGTTTTAACCCTATTACTGTTGATCGTTCTATCCGGTTTTTTTTCATCGGCCGAAACAGCGCTCTTTTCCATCAGTAAAACTAAGGCCATTCATATGTCCAAAGATGGTAAAAAAACCTCCCGGCTGATCAAGAAATTGAAGGCAGACCCCCATAGGCTTCTGACAACCATTTTAATCGGAAACAATCTGGTCAATGTCGCTGCGGCAGCGTTTGCCACCACCCTCGCCATGAAAGCTTTTCCAAATTTTGCAGTGGGTATCGCCACCGGTGGCATGACCTTCCTGATCCTGGTCTTCGGGGAAGTTTTTCCCAAATCCATCGCAACCCAGAACAATATTCTCATCGCCAGAATGGCCATCTATCCGGTATACTGGCTGTCGTTGTTTTTTTTCCCTGTGATCAAGTTTCTCAATTTCATCCCCTGGCTCACCGGCCGCATCAAAAAGTCGAGCACCATCACCGAAGAAGAACTGATAACCTTCGTGGAAGTGGTGGAAGAAGAAGGGGAGATCAAGGAGGAGGAAAAAGAGCTGATTCACAATATCTTCGAGTTTGACGATACCAATGCCTCTGAAATCATGACGCCCAGAGCCGACATGTTCGTTGTGGATGCAGATGTACCCCTTGACACGAAACAGATCATCGATTCCGGATTTTCGAGGATTCCGGTTATAGAAGGCTCCATCGACCAGGTGATCGGCATTTTGAATATCAAAGATCTTTTCATGCACATGGCCAAGGGTGAGTCACAGATGGATGCTCGTAAAATAATGCGAACACCCTATTTTATCCCGGAAAACAAAAAGCTGGACACCCTGCTCCATCAGTTTAAAAAAACAAAAAATCATATGGCCATCGTTGTAGATGAGCACGGTGGTGTATCCGGGCTGATTTCACTGGAAGATGCACTGGAAGAAATCGTCGGGGAAATCGAAGATGAAACGGACAAGGACGAAAAGCATATTATCCCTCTGAAGAAGGGTGTATGGATCATCCTCGGAAAATCAGACATCGAAGAAGTAAACGAAGCTACCGGAATGAACATCCCGGATATCACAGACTACGACACCTTCTCCGGTTATATACTGGACACCATAGGTAAAATACCCAAGGAAAAAGAGGAATTCGCCATCGGTGACCACACAGTTATCGTCGAAAGAAGGGAAAGAAACCGGATCAGCAAGTATCTTGTTAAAAAAACGGAGATCGATTGATGGAATGTCGTATGTTAAGCGAAAAAGAGAAGCTTGACAAACTGACCTACCTCGGAATTGAGTTAAACCAGGTTCGTGATCTAGACATTCTAATGGAGCGCGTCCTGGAATGCGCCAGAAGTTTTGTAAACGCCGATGCCGGATCGATTTATATCAGGAACAAGGATGAGGATACACTTCAATTCACCTATACTCAGAACGATACCTTACAAGAACGACTCCCCAAGGATGAGAAACTCATTTACGCCACGTTTACCCTGCCCATAAACAAAGAAAGCATATCAGGGCATGTGGCCACCACGGGCCGGCTTCTCAACATCCCGAACGTCTATGAGATTGAACCGACAGCATCCTACCATTTTGGGAAACAATTTGATGAGGAATCGGGTTATCAAACAAAATCTGTTATCACCGTTCCCTTGAAAACACGCAGGGGAGATATTCTCGGCATCCTGCAGATTATCAACGCTCAAGATGAAAACAAGAAGATTGTTCCATTTACGGACAGTGACGAAAAACTCATGCTCCACTTTGCCAGCACAGCTGCTGTGGCTCTCGAACGCGCCCAGATGACACGATCCATTTTGCTTCGCATGATCCGCATGTCTGAGATGCGCGATCCCAAGGAAACCGGGGCACATGTCAACCGTGTGGGTGGCTATTCCATAGAAATTTACGAGCAGTGGGCAAAGAAACACAATCTGTCCAGGGAAAAATTTGACCGGAACAGGGACAGCCTCCGTATGGCCGCCATGCTGCACGATGTAGGGAAAATTGCCATTTCCGACATCATCCTCAAAAAACCGAGCCGGTTCAATAAGGATGAATTTGAAACCATGAAACAGCATACATTCCTGGGTGCCCGGCTGTTCCTCAACTCCCAGTCAGATTTTGATGAAGCTGCCTTTGAGGTTGCTCTGAACCACCATGAGCGCTGGGATGGGCGGGGATACCCGGGCTATATCGACGTGGAAACAGGAGAAACACTGGCTGGGTTTACAACCCCCGAGGGGAAACCCCTGGGGAAAAAAGGCGATAAAATCCCCATCTTCGGCAGGATTGTCGCCCTGGCTGATGTATATGATGCCCTTTCCTCCAAAAGAGTATACAAGGAAGCCTGGGAGGAAAGTGACGTTCTCGCCACTATTGAAAAAGAATCAGGTGCCCAGTTCGATCCGGAGCTGATCGAAATATTCTTTTCCAGGCTCAATATCCTGCGATCTATTCAAAGCCGATATACGGATTCACCATAGTGCAGGTAGATAGGCTGTTAGACTATTAGGCTGTTAGACTGTAGGCGCCTAATAGTCTAACAGCCTTCAGCCTAATAGCC
>JAOZSO010000415.1:2391-3676 GCA_029939655.1 Desulfobacterales bacterium | reverse complement strand
ACTAAGAGACTATATGGAGATTTCAACACGATTATGAGTTTCAAATGTTGATGTGCGTACAGGAATATGAAAAATTATGGGATTCGATAGACGTCTGGTACAGTATTTTGATTGGGGACTGCTGCTGCTGATCATTGTCCTGGGTATTTTTGGACTGGTGGCCCTTTACAGCGCTGTGACGGCAGGTGCTGATATAGCCCAGAAAATTCTTTTTACCAAACAGCTCATCTGGTATGGTGCCGGCCTGGTGGCGATGACCGTCTTTTTTTTATTCAGCTATAAATCACTGGAAAAGTGGGCCGACATCATTTATGGGGGCTGTGTTTTTCTCCTGGTCGGCGTTTTGATCTTTGGCAAGATTACCGGCGGGTCTCAGCGATGGCTTTTGCTGGGGCCAATATCGGTTCAGCCTTCAGAAATAGCCAAGGTTGCCGTCATTATCGTTCTGGCACGCTACTATTCCAAATATGCCAGCGAGAGAGGATTTTCGTTCCGCGGACTTGTTACTCCGATAATCCTGACAGCGATCCCCTTCATCCTGATCGTAAAACAACCCGACTTGGGAACGGCCATGGTCATACTTCTCATAGCCGGTACCATGACGCTGTTTGTCAAAATCGAAAGGCGAACCCTGATTTATAGCCTGTCTTTCGGCGTCCTGTCGGGGCCCTTGGTCTGGTATTTTTTAAAAGGATACCAGAAACAACGGATCCTGACATTTCTGAACCCGGACAGAGATCCGCTAGGTGCTGGATATCACATTATCCAGTCGAAAATTGGTATTGGATCCGGATATATTTCGGGCCGGGGTTTTTTACAAGGGACCCAGAACGCATTGTCGTTCTTGCCGGAACAGCACACGGATTTCATATTTTCCGTACTTGCTGAAGAGTGGGGATTTATCGGCGCATCGGTTTTGCTGTTGCTGTTCCTGTTTCTCATCGTGTGGGGGTTGAACATTGCCACCAATTGCCGTGATAATTTCGGGACCATTCTGGCTGTAGGTATCACCACTTTGATCATGTGGCAGGTCCTTATCAATATTGGAATGGTGATGGGGCTGATGCCTGTGGTGGGTGTGACGCTGCCGTTTATCAGTTATGGTGGCTCATCCATTGTAACCATGATGATTTGTGCAGGCATTCTCCTGAATATCAGCATGCGGCGATTTCAGTTCGAAAAATGATAAAATCGCGGAGCGATTTTATTATTTATGTGCGACGCTGTCGCATTTTATAGAAGCGTAAAGATACTATTAACCTGGCAACTAAATAGATCAACACGT
>JAOZSO010000415.1:422-2381 GCA_029939655.1 Desulfobacterales bacterium | reverse complement strand
ACATCATTTTCCTTTAATGTCTCATTTGGGAAATGGGAGAAAATCCCTCGCCTTTAGGCGAACATTCGTTTAACAATGTGCGGTTAAAGGGGTCAAGGATTCGAGTGATACAGCCACCAGGTGTTGGCTATCTGCAAGTAGTATGTTGTTCCATGTGCCCGGAGCAGGGAGATGAGAACCTGCCACTTGGACCCTTGACCCCTTGGGTCCTTGAACCCCAAGCCTTCGGCTTTAGCCGAAGGTGGTTGACTAAAAACAAACAGATATTATTACTCCGGCGACCAAAGATATTAACAGCGTCATGCCGGACCCCGGATCAAGTCCGGGGCAGGCTTTGATAAGCCTGCCCCGGCAAGTAGTTAGCCGGGAGCATCCAGTATTTAGTGTTTAGTATTTAGTATTTTGTATTTAGCTTGGAATATATGCTGATCTACATAGCTGTTAGACGCCAAAACACTAAACACCAAATACAAAACACTCTCGTAAAAAGTAACTTTTCTGACTTTTTGCGAGCCATCATAATTGTCATGTTAATATGATGGCTTCTAAATACTTTGATCAAAAGAACCCCTCGTAGCTCTGCTGCGGGGAGCTTCAATGGTTTTTTCGTGTTTTCGTGATAAAAAAATTATCCGGTTTACCTGGTTTGGGAGGAAATAATGAAGAAAGAGAAAAAAATAGACGCGGTGTCCACATTTCTGGGCCATGATGCGATCTTCGACGGCATCATCAATTTCAAGGGGACCATCCGTCTGGATGGAAAAGTAAAAGGGAAAGTTGTCAGTGACGATGGAACGGTTATCATTGGAGACAAGGCAACCGTTGAGGCAGAAATTGCTGTTGAAACCGTCATTATCAAGGGAAGCGTTAACGGTAATATTCAGGCCAGGGATCGGATTGAAGCATACCCGCCCGCCCGCATTTCGGGCGAGCTACAGGCACCGACCATCAGCATTGATTCGGGTGTGGTCTTTAATGGTACCTGCAGCATGGAAAACCGAGAGCTTAAAAAGAGTAAAACCAGTTGAAATGTATTAATATATTCCTATTTTGTCGAGGCGTAAAATGACCACTAAAAAAAAACAAAAAACCTTTGACAATCTCATGTACTGAATGATATAGCTTCGCGGGTCAGTTGGTAAAGATGCGGGTGCAACCCATAAAAATCGTTAATTGCTGGAGGTTCTTGTATGATTAGCATTGATTGGTCGGTGTTCATCCAGATCATCAATTTTCTATTCCTGATATGGATTCTCAATCTCATCCTCTACAAACCCATTCGTAATATTATTATTCAAAGAAAAGAAAAATTCTCCGGCCTTGAAGCCGATATTGAAACTGCTGAATCAAAGGCTGCTGCACAGGATCAGGCCTTTGCATCCGGTATTAAGGAGGCCAGGGCCAGGGGACTGAAGCAAAAAGAGGAACTCCTGGAGGCAGCCGCGGATGAAGAAAAGGAACTCATCGGAAAAATCAATGAAAAGGCCCAGGCGGAGATGGCAAAGATAAGGAAACAGATTGCCGGGGAAGCAGATGGCGCCAGGGAGACGCTGATGAAAGAAGTTGAAGATTTTGCAGGTACCATCAGTGAAAAAATTCTCGGGAGGGTTGTTTAATGATACAATCGGGTTTTAACCGGAGACGGAATAAAGCAATGACCGTTTCACGCTTCGTGCTGATTTTTACAGTCCTGCTTGTTTTCAATGCCGGTGCTGTTTTTGCTTCTGCAGAAGGTGGTCATGACCAAGCAGCGCCTAAGGGTTGGGTTAAGGAAGATACCTTTCGTGTCATGAATTTTACTGTTCTTGCGGTTGCTCTATTTTTTGTTCTGAGAAAACCCTTGTCCCAGGCTTTAAATGCCCGCATCAAGGGAATAAAAGATGAGCTGAACACGCTTGAAAACAAGAAAAAAGAAGCCGAAGCTCAACTCGCCGAGTACAACGAAAAACTTTCCCGGTT
>JAOZSO010000415.1:0-412 GCA_029939655.1 Desulfobacterales bacterium | reverse complement strand
GGTTGGAAGGGGAGGCTGAGAGGCTCATAGAGGAATATGTCAAGCAGGGGGAGGAGGCCAGGGTAAGAATTATCAAGGAGGCGGAAAACACAGCCGTGAAACTTGAAGAGCAGGCCAAACGACACATCGAACAAGAATTCAAACAAGCCAAAAATCAGTTGCAGGAAGAAATACTTCAAGTGGCTCTTGTCAAGGCCGAGGAAATAATCAAAGCTAAAATTTCATCCGAAGATCAGGACAGGCTGGTCGACGACTATTTAGAGAAGGTGGTGGCATAGTGAAGAATCTGGCTATTGCAAGGCGTTATGCCAAGGCATTGCTGCTGATAGGCAAGGAAGACGGACAGACTGAAACCTACCGTGAAGAATTGATCGCTTTTTCAGATCTAATAGAGCGGGAACACGAACTCAGA
>JAOZSO010000414.1:0-3678 GCA_029939655.1 Desulfobacterales bacterium | reverse complement strand
GAGCCTGTCGAACCGTTTAGGATTTCGAATTTCGTGCTTCGGATTTAAGAAACTACCGCCATCGGTATGGCCAAATATCTCTGACCTGGCCTAAAGGACCAGGTTTTAAATGACGGAATAAAATCTATCGAAAGAACCCAAATTATGCAGAAGCAAATGTTGAGCAGGTTCTCACCGCATGGGCTTGTCGAACGGGCCATAAAGCACCCGGCAATTGCGATTTTGATTATTTTACTTGCAACAGCTGCATTTGCCTGGCGCATCCCGACGCTTACATTCAAAACCTCCATATACGATCTGATCATTGAAGATCTCCCGGCCACATCTCGCTATGAGGAATTCAAGACCATTTTTGGGTCGGACGAGATTATCCGGATCGTCATCAAAAGTGAAGGTATATACGAAGAGAGCACATTTAAAAAGATAGAGGCATTGTCCGATGCAGCAGCAAAAATAGAGGGTGTTCGAAGGGTAATCAGCCTGCCGGAAATCAAAAAGGCAATAGACTTTACCGGGAAATGGGATTTAACACATTTTTCTGATGTAATGAAGCCTGTGGAGCTGTTTAAAGAAAATCTTTTTTCAGACGATGGCAAAACAACCGTTTTGACCCTGGTTCTCAGCAATGACGCTGATCCGGACATGGTAATCGCCGCTGTCAATCAATTGATCGATTCATCTCCCAAAACCCTCAGTCTTTATCAGATAGGGATGCCGCTTGTTTCCCAGGCACTGGCGCAGTTGACGCAAAAAGATTTTTTCCGGCTGCCGCCCATCACGTTCATTCTGATTGGTGTTGTGCTGCTGTGCCTGTATCGCAAACTTTTTTATGTCATTCTTCCGTTGCTTTGTGTGACGTTTGCACTGGTCTGGAACTTTGGACTCATGGCCATTGCAGGTATTCCACTCTCCATCCTGACCATGATCGTGCCTGTGTTTCTCATCGCAGTGGGGACGGCCTATTGCCTGCACATTGTTACGGAGTACCGCAATCAGGTGCATACTGCAAAAGATAGTAACGCCGCTGCCATTGCCACATATGACATCATCACATTTCCGACGATTCTGGCGGTCCTGACAACGGTTGTCGGGCTGGGTTCTCTGCTCATCAGCCGCATAACAGCCATCCAGGCGTTTGCCATATCTGCCTGTTTGGGTATTATCAGTTTTCTCATCATTCTCTTGACCTTGATGCCGGCAGTCATGTCGCTGCTCCCGATGCCCAAGAAAAAAAGCCGCCGGAATACTGCCGGTTTCACTGTTTTGGATCGGATTGTAGATGGCATTGCGACCATCGATTTAAACTACCAGAAGATAACGTTTCCGGTGATCGGTATCCTGGTTCTGTTCTGTATTGTGGGCATCTTCAAAATACCGGTGGAAAGTAATCCTGTGGGGTATTTCAAAGAAGATACGGAAGTGAGTCAAAACTTTCACGATATTTATCAACATCTTTCCGGCAGTTTCCCTGTGAATGTCACCATGGGGAGCGATACCGAGGAGTATTTTCAGCAGGTCGAAAACATCATCAAAATTGATAATATGCAAAAATATATCGACACGCTACCAGGTATCGACAAGACTATTTCATTTGCCGACTATCTGAAACTCGTCAACTATGCCTCCAATCAATTTAATCCTGAATATTACCGCCTGCCCGAAGAAGCCTGGGAACTGAGGATGCTCATCAACAGTTATAAAATGATGCTGGGCGAGGACATGCTGAATCGATTTATGACGCCGGATTTTTCACAAGCCAACATACTTCTCCTGACGCATATATCCAGTTCCAGGGATTTTCTCAATGCAAAGGAAAAAATTCTTTTGCATGCGGGGAATACGTTTTCCAAAGAGATCCATTGGAATGTCACCGGTTTCGGGATGGTGATTTCGGAGAGCAGTCACCAGATAACGAGCGGACAGGTCAAAAGTTTGTCCATTACCATGATCATTGTCTTCGGCATCATGTTTCTGCTCTTTTTGTCGAGCAAGGTGGGGCTGATTGCCATCGTTCCCAATTTATTTCCGATTGTCATTAATTTCGGTATCATGGGGTGGTTCGGTGTCGAGCTTTCCATGTTCACCAGCCTGATTGCCAGTATCGCCATCGGCCTGGCCGTGGACGATACGATCCACTATCTGGTTCGCTACAACCGGGAGTTCAGAAAGGATTTGAATGACAGGAGGGCCCTCAAAGAGACCCTGCGTCATATTGGACGGCCCATCATATTTACGACCTTAACCATCAGTATCGGGTTTTCTATCCTGGCCATGTCGAGTTTCAAACCCACGGCAATTTTTGGAACCATGATGGCTATCACCATGTTCTCGGCTCTTGTGGGAGATCTCATCCTTTTGCCGTCTCTGCTGTTGCATGTAGAACTGGTGACCTTGTGGGATCTGATACGATTGAAGCTGGGAAAAGATCCGGGATTCGGCATTCCCCTGTTCAATGGTCTTTCCCGGACCCAGATTCATTATATCATTATGGCCGGGACGTTGAAGAAAATCCCGGCCGGGGAGGTTCTGTTTCACAAAGGGGAACCGAGCGATTCCATGTGCGCCATTATATCCGGAGCCATGGATGTGGTGGAGCCTGAAAACGATGATGAAAAAATAATGGAGCACGGCATATACAAGCAGATCAACCAAGCCGGAGAAGGTGATGTTCTGGGTGAGATGGGTCTTCTGAGAGGCGTTCCCAGGTCTGCGACCGTCATTGCAACCGAACCCTGTGACTATCTGGAAATTAACCTGAAAATGATTAAACGGCTACAGTGGCTCTATCCACCGACAGCGAACCGATTCTTTATGAACCTTATGACGATACTGTGTGATCGTATCGAGGCCGTAACCAACAACTTTGCCTGCGAAAGTATCGTAGATGATCTCACCGGCTGGTATAACCGGCGTGGATTTATCAATATACTTGAAACGGAAATCCATCGATCCAGGCGTTATCAAGAGCACCTGGCCCTGTGTCTCATGGGGATCGATCTTGAGGTGTCTGACAAAAGGATGAGTTTTGAAATCAAAGACAGGAATTTTCGATTGATCGGGCAGACTCTTTCTGCCTTGATTCGCAAGAGCGATTATCTCGGACGGCTCGATGCGGAGACGTTTGCGCTTCTCATGCCGCAAACCTCTGCCCCAAAAGCGGAGCCGGTCTGCAATCGACTGCGAACCCTTCTCCTCAGGAAAAAACTGGATGCCGACGGCATTCGCATGGATGTCGTGCTCAGTATTGTGGGATTTGATCATCAATCTAAAGAGACAGCCCTTCAAATGCTCAATCGATCCAGAAAACAGATAGAGGATAAAACCTGAACTGAGCGATTTTTATCTCGATCTGCACCGATCTCATGCGGATCGAGGGTTCGCAAAAAGCCTCGACAGATCCACGGGTATGCCTGTGTTTTTTGCGAACCCTTCTCCATCAAGATTTCGGCACACCTCTTCGGGAAAAATCGCTCAGTTCAGGTAAAAGAAAGCGTTAACCGGTTATCCGCAAAACTCAAGTTGGACTGTCTTGGCGGTCTGCGGAAATTCGCTTTAAAGCCGGCCAAAACTCGCTCCTAAGGCGCCGTAAGGCCCGCCGCTGCCGGTCGTATTTAAATATGTTTGTAACTATTCAGCCACAGATTCACACAGATGAACGCAGCTATGTTTAAACACAAA
>JAOZSO010000413.1:0-3683 GCA_029939655.1 Desulfobacterales bacterium | reverse complement strand
GGAAAGGGTTACATCCTGCAGGGCTTTTACCTGCACCTCACCTGTCTGGTAAATTTTTGAAACATTTTCAATCTGAACCAAAGCCATAATTTTCTCCTTATATTAAAGCAGTTTGAACGAATATTAATAGTTTTAAATAGCACAAATCAGGAAAGGATGGAAAGACTATCATCCCCGATCATTTTAAATTTTCACCATTGATGACTGCTGAACTAAATAACTCCTTTTGTAAAGAACGTACCAGTGGATAAAAAAGTTTACAATCGGCGAAGATATTTGCAAAGACCGACAAGCTGTTTTATGATGTATCCGACCAATGGTACCAGGGCATTTAAGCTGATAAGGAGGACGAAATGAAACGGTTGGAAAGAATATTCAAATTCGCAGGATGGTTGGTAGTGGTGTATTTTCTTTTTGCAGCATCTATTCCGGTATATGCGGGACAATACGAGTCGCTGAGCCCCCTTCTGATCGATATCAAGAGCTGGCAGGCAAAGCCGGCCAAGGGCATGGACATGGATATGGGCGGAACCAAAATTATACAGGCTGTGCGCCAATACACCCGGGACGGTAAGGAAGCCGATGCCATGGTCATGATCGGAAACGCCATGATGACCCAAGCCCATGCCCAGGGAATGCAGTCTATGCAGATGGAAACCGCCGAAGCGAAAGTCAAGGTAACCACAATTGACGGGTACCAGGTGTCCATACACCATTCAAAAGCGGACAGCGAGGGAGCCGTAGTCGTGGTGCTTCCCGGCACAGGGCAACAGGGTGCAATATTCATCTTTCACTATAAAGGGTTGAATGAAAAGGACGGCTTGTCCATGGCTAAAAATTTCAATTGGAAAAAAATTGAAATACAAGCGAAAAAACTGATGCAATAGCTACATTGGTGCAGATCGAGATAAAAATCGCCCAGTTCAGTTTACCCCAGCGTTGCAAAAGCCGGAGGGCTTCAGAGCCAAGGCGCTTGAGGGTGAAGTCGTAGTTTTTTACTTCGAACCCTCAGCAACACAGGATCTGAAGTTCTCCGGCTTTCCCGCAAGGGTAAACAACATGGCAAAAAAGACACCATCCTTCTTGTCACGTCGTAGCTCGAAGAGCGAAGACGGAAGAGTTCACCTGGGGGAATATTCAGGCAATGGCGCTATCGCTACGATATTGCATATAATAACAACTCATTATCTATACTTTGCCATGTTGTTTATGCAACCATGGGGGTTACAATCCCCTTGCCCGCCACATATTGTGGAACTTGCAGGACATCATAAAAAATGCCAGTGTAAACAAGACCAGCATGAGCAGGCTCAGCCAGACCGGAAAGAACGCGGAACGCCCAAAAGCAATGTGAATCAAAGCGCTTGCATAGGATAACGGCGACAACGGTGCAATCCATTGAACCCAGACGGGCATTTGTCCAATCGGCATGAATATTCCACTCACGAAAAGCAGTGGTAGCCGGACCAGGTTCGACAACAACATGATGTTAGAGGGACCACTTGCAGGAGGTGCGGCGAGAAGCACCCCCAAAGAAGCAAAGTTTAGCGCGCCCATCACGATTCCAGCAATGAGCAGTGGCACGTTCCCGATACAAGCATCTGTAAGAACAAGCCCAAGGAGTATTGGAACAACTGAAAGACAGGCTCCGAAGACGAACCCGCTCATTACGTCTCCCGCCAGTACCGCGTGCAGTGACACAGGCGTGGAAATTAGACGTTCATAGGTCTTGGCGCTCCGCTCCCAAGGGGTTACCAAAGGCCCGACTGCACTCGCCGTAAACCAAAGCGCCATGGTAACCATGCCTGGGACGACGCTTTCTGCCGTGATAGGACGTCCCATCTTAAACGCAAGGAAAAAAAACACTGGGAAAAGAACTCCGAAGATCAGCACAGGCGGCTTCAGATAGTACAAGCGTGCGTTCTTCTTCAGGATAACCAGCGAACCATGCAACTGCCGGCGCCAGGTCTGAACCTTTGCCTTTTGAACCATCACTGCAAGCCCCTTTCCTTGCACTCGCTCGTGAAGTGCAGAAACACGTCCTCCAGACTGGGTTTGTGGTTACTAAGATCCGTAATCCCCAATCCCTTCCTGTCCGCCAACCGGACGACCTCGGTCACCACTTGACCGGGCAACTTGGTGTACAACCGAAAAGTGCGACTGTCTACGGTAACCTGTGACACGCCTGGTATCGACTCTAAGTCATTATGTCCCGGCACAGCACCGGCAAAACGTACCTCGACGTATTGACGGGAACTTATAGTGGAGCGCAGTTTTTCCGGAGGGTCCGTGGCGACAATGCATCCCTTGTCGATTATCGCGACACGTGAGCACATCTCGCCGGCCTCGCTCATGTTGTGAGTGGTCAAGAACACAGTGAGTCCGTTCCGGTTCAGATCGCTCACTGCCCGGCGTATCAGCTTTGTACTCTGGACGTCCAGTCCACTGGTGGGTTCGTCAAGAAACAATACTTCAGGGCCTGTTACCAACGCAGCACACAGCATAAGCCGTTGCCGAAGTCCCTTGGAGAGCACGCGGGCTTTCTGTCTTTTTCTCTCCGCCAGTCCGAGTAATTCAAGCAGACGCTCTGCTTCCTGGAGGCATCGATGTCGCGCAATACCGTGCAGTTCCGCCATGAGCATGAGATTTTGCCAGACGGAAAGATCAAGGTATACATTCGCTTCTTCGGGGACAACGGCGATATGCGTTCTTGAAAGCAACGGCTCTTTACGGATGTCGTGACCTTGTATTGTAGCCGTCCCCTCCGTGGGGTCGATCACGCCTGTAAGCATGCGCACTGTCGTCGTCTTGCCGGCTCCGTTGGGACCC
Source organism: Desulfobacterales bacterium (assembly GCA_029939655.1). GTDB lineage: Bacteria > Desulfobacterota > Desulfobacteria > Desulfobacterales > B30-G6 > B30-G6. The sequence goes on along the minus strand of JAOZSO010000413.1, from coordinate 854 downwards.
AAAAATCCAAAAACCTCGCCTTGGTAAATCTTGAACTCCACGTGGTCCACCGCAACAAAGTTACCAAACTTACGTGTCAGTCTTTTAGCTTCAATAACGGCTTTCATTTGCAATCAGTTTCCTTGCGCAAACATTATATTGATAGGGCAATTACCATAATATATCACCAAATCAAGAACAAGGGCAACTTGGATGCTATCTGCGAACATCATTCTCTTAAGCCATAATGAAACATTTCATAGGTTGTTTTACCACCCAGCAGAATGTCAATTTTTCCTTGAATCTCCTGCCTTTCCTTGTTCTTAAGCCAGTTTTCCCAATCATTGGCAGATACCCATATGCTTATGACCAGATAAACATCTAGCCTGTCACTACTTTTCAAGGTTTCACCAGAAATATACCCATCTTGACCTGTTGCCAGAGATCTCATCTCCTTAAACAACTTTAACATATCCCTGCCTTTTTCCTGCGGAACTGTCCTTGTGATTAAGACTTTAATACTCATACCGTCCTCCTATGGGTTGGATTAGATTTTTATCTTTCAATTATGGAAGTTTTGGCCTGCCCAAATACAGACATGTCACGCCTACATCTCCCTGACTTCTTTCAGCGATTCCAGAATGTCAACATACTCGTTCTGACCCTGTCAGAAATCGAATATCACAATAAAAAATAGGGCCGGATTGTTCATAATGTATTCTCGAATATGGACCATTTCATTTTCCTTGCGGATGATGTGTTCATAATAATTACGTTGCCATAATTTCCCAAGAAAGGGTGCCCAGCCGTTTTGTTTGACGCCACGGATGTATTTATGCGTCGTGATTGATTTGAATGCGCCGACAATATCCCCC
>JAOZSO010000412.1:0-3684 GCA_029939655.1 Desulfobacterales bacterium | reverse complement strand
TATTTGTGCTCATAATCCGGGTGCTCATAAAAAATAGGCATCCGCGTAGTAACAAATCGATAAATCACGACGCCGAGGGTCACAACGAATAATGAAATGGCAATTTCCATCCAGCTGGGAAAGTAACGATCGGCCGACGGCAGGTGCCAGTTGAATGCCACCACAGAGATGTTCAGGCGATTCAGCACAACCCCCAGGACCGCCAGGGCAGAGGCCCAACGTACCAGACGCAGATTCCGTTCACGGGCCGCTACGGCATACATAAATGCAGGCATCACCACAAAACCGATCAGTTCCACCAGGAACCAGAACCCCCAGCCGGTGGCCAAATAGTGCCAGTTGTTGTCCATGGCAATACCAATCAACTTGACCCCCACATATCCCATCATCACAAAAGCGGCAGCTTTGCCGAACCCCAGAGCCACCCCCTCGCTCTCCTTTAAGTGGGTTTCGTCCATCTTGTGGTGCAGGTGGCGATGCGCCAGGGATCCTTCGAATATCACCATGGAAAGCCCGGCAAAAACGCTCGACACAAAAAAGAAGACCGGCAGGTAGCTCGAATACCACAGAGGATGAAGCTTGGATGGTGCAATCATGTAAAGCGCCCCCAGGGAAGACTGGTGCAGAGTGGAAAGAATCACGCCAAATATTGTCAGAACCAGGGTCAGTCGAACCACCAGGTTGCGGATTTTTTTCAAACCGAGCCATTCGAGTGTGGCAGGACTGAATTCAATAAAGAGTACGGTGAGATATAGGAAGACACACAAGCCCACTTCGTAAAGCAGCGATGTGGTACCTGGAGACAGAAAAATCGGATAGGGCAGGCGCCAGGGTCTGCCCACATCATAATGGAGCGCCATAACCACCAGGGCATATCCCAGAAAAGCGGTCAATATGGCGGGGCGAACAGCCGAATGGTATCGCTTCAAACCAAAAATATAGCAGGCCGCCGAAGTGACATAACCGCCTGCAGCAAGTGCCACACCACACAACAGATCAAACCCTATCCAGATTCCCCAGGGGTTGTTGTCATCAAGGTTTGTGACCGCCCCCAGCCCGCCCGTGAAGCGCAGAATGGTAACAATCAAACCGCAAAAAATAATCACACCTGCTATCACGTTAAAAGGCGAAAAAATTGATTTATTTATATGAGCCGTCTCTTGTGGCATCTAATCTTCCTCCTTCGGTGTTTCTGAACCCGTCTCTTCAGACGCCTGCTGCGCTTCTGCCGCTTCCTTGGCAGCATCTTCCAAGGCCCGCTTGACTTCCAGATTAATGGCAGCCGCCTTTTCCTTGGCCATGCTTTCTTTCATCTCGGCCACCTTGACCTTCATCTCCTCGCCGGCATCGGCAACTGTCCGCGCAATGGCATCGATCCGTTCTTCGTCTGCAATTTTATCTTTACGCTTTGAAATAGCATAGATGCCGGTGAGCAGCACCGGCCACAACGCCACCACAACTGGGACAGCCGCCAGGGGTCCGGCCGTAAAGCTGGAAGCGGTCTGATTACCAAGATCTTCACGCATACCGATCTCTGAAAAGGGCGTTCCGGAAATGGTCATCCAGCTGGTACCGCCCATCTCCTGCTCACCATAAATATGGTCGATATAGGCGTTCGGATATTTTTCAATACGCCGCCGGGCTATCTTGACAAGTCTTTCACGCGGACCAAATGCCAAGGCCTCTTTCGGACATATTTCCACACACCCGGGGAGTAATCCTTTTTCGATACGCGGATGGCACATGGTGCACTTGGTCACGCGCGGCGTCAACGGCTCGTTATATTCGTATGTCGGAATATTGAAGGGACATGCAACCATACAGTACCGGCACCCCACACACAGGGATGCATCGTAAATGACAGCACCGGTCCTGGCTTTTCTCAATGCTCTGACAAAACAGGCTGAAGCGCATGCCGGTTCCAGACAGTGATTGCACTGTTTTTTCACAAATACAGGTAACTGGCTATCCTTTTTCATGAATCGATTGACGACCGTGTAAGCATCGGGTCGTGTCCGGCGGCTTTCGTCCAGAACGCTCAGATTGTCGAAGGGCTGTTCCGGAACCGGCAGTTTATTGACCTTGTTGCATGCCTCCTCGCACTTCCGGCACCCGATACACCGGGTTGTATCGTGCAGAATTCCAAAGCTGTCTGGATAACCGCCGAACTGCTTGTTCGAAGCCGCTTCCGCACGATTTACAGCGGTCGCACCTGCGCTTGCTGCGCCTATCCAACCAAGGAACTGTCTTCGGGATATCCCCATATTACCACCTCAATTTTCTGTTTATTGGGTTCGTTGTGTTTGTTGGGTTTATTGGGTTGCTCACGGCGTTTGGTATATAATCATACTCGTTGTTACAAATCGAAAGCCATCAACGGGGTTCCATTCCATCAACTCAATGAACCCAATAAACTCAATAAACGCTTTGCCCCTCGAACCCTTGAATCCTTGACCCCTTGGACCCTCTGGAACACCTGTTCAATTAGAAGCGATCCGCTTCTTATGACACCTGCCACAGTCCGTCGCCGCAGGTTCCTTGATTCCCATCTCCTGGTGACATTTGATGCATTGACCATGGTAGGCCCCCATGAGACCCGGACGCCCGTCCTCGTCCTGCAACCCCTTGGATGCTTCTCCATGGCAGGAAGCGCACTTGGGAGGTTGAAGTGTGGCCGGGCTGTGATGATGACACCCCATGCACAGGGTTGTTTGCTTATCGTGAAAATAACCTGCCATCCCATTATCCCCTATCCGTGATTCAATACCTCTGAAAACCTGGCGATGGGGAAACTGAGCTCCTTCATATTGATCCATCAGGATATCGATGACCACCTTTTCCGGCACCTGGTCATCCGCAAGTTTCATGGAAGTACCGGCGGATGCCTTTAATACTTCGGTTGCAATTTCGGTCTTTTCTATCTTGCTCATGGGCCACGGGCCCAAAACCGATCGGTCGACACGATGGCACTGGCTGCAATTCTCATCTACAAATGTCTTGCCGGGCATGCCTGCATGACAACCCGCACAGTCTTTATCTTTCTGAGCCTCTCCGTGGCAGCCAATACAGCTCTGGGATGACGTATTGGAATGCATGGCCTGAGCAAGCTGAACGTGACCACCGTCCTGGTTTCCGGTTTCCGTATGGCATTCACTGCATCTTTTCAGCGTTTCGTGGTGGCAGGATTGGCAGCTTGCATTCGCCCGCTCATGAATCTCATGGTTGAACGGAACCGGATCCATCTGCTTGGTCACTTTTTTCGCATCCACGGCCTGATCCGTCATCCAGCCGGCAAGAAGGACGGCATCGGGCTGGTTCCGTTTCATCCGGGGAACCGATGTCACTATTTCAAACGCTGCCTGTGCCTCGGCGCTATGGCACCCGGCACAATCGGTAGGACCGGCCTTCTTCAGTTGACTCACCAGTGTCTGATGACAATTGACACAGGCATCGTGCGATGCCGAGCGGATGGATGAAGCTTCCTCTGTTTTCTCTTCCTTATGGCAATACCGGCAACTGCCCTCTTCGCCCTTGGTATAAACTGTTTTCAGGGCGGATTTATCGTAGGTGTGGTGACAGGCGCTGCAGTTGATATTCTCCGCTGAATCCTCAGGCTGAATGGCCGTTGTTGATTCATGACGAAAATGGAGAGATTTGTCGAAAGACATGGGCTGCCGGGAGCTT
>JAOZSO010000411.1:0-3694 GCA_029939655.1 Desulfobacterales bacterium | reverse complement strand
CCTGAGCAAGGTCGAAGGGCAATACCGAATGATCCAAATTCGAATGATCAAAACAGGACCTTGGAGATACCAGCTCACGCACTATGTTTGAACCGAAACAGCGCTCGCTAACCCCGTAGCTTGCTGCGGGGTTCTTCAATCATTTGAGCATTTGATATTTGGATTTGCCCTTCGACCTTGCTCAGGGCGGTGAGTTAGTCGAACCGTTTCGTGTAGCGATAACGTCGCGTCAAATAAATTTGTAAAACAAATTTATTCGTCGTTAAGCTTCTCTTGAAGATTTTCGCGCAAAATTTCACCGAAGCTGGAGGTAGCAGGACCGATGTTATTTACATACTCGGTCAGCAATTCCTGCTCATCCTCTATCTCCATTCGTTTTATCGATAGACCGATGCGGCGTTCTTCACTATTGATATTCATGACCCGCGCAGTAATGACATCGCTGATGTTAAACATTCCTACCGGTGTTTTAATTTTTTCTTTACTGATCTCCGACACATGCACGAGACCTTCGATGCCCTCTTCAAGTTCGACAAATATGCCGAAATCCGTCACATTCGTGATGGTACCGGTGATTTCTTTGCCGACCTTGTAGCGTTCAGTCACCGTCTCCCATGGATCTGCCTGGAGTTGTTTGATACCCAGTGAAAATCTTTCGTTATCCTTATCGATTTCGAGTACAATAGCCTGGATAACGTCGCCTTTCTGATACATTTCAGATGGGTGCTTGATCCGTTTTGTCCAGGATATATCCGATATATGAACCAGGCCGTCGATGCCTTCGTCGATCCCGACAAACAGTCCAAAATCCGTAATGTTTTTAATTTTGCCCTCGATGGTGGTTCCCACGGCATACTTTTCGCTGATAACGTCCCATGGGTTGGGGGCTACCTGTTTCATGCCGAGTGAGATTCGCCTGCTTTCCGGTTTGATGTCCAGAACCACCGCTTCGACAATTTCTGCGACCGAAACAATCTTAGAGGGATGCCTTACTTTTCGGGTCCATGACATTTCCGACACGTGTATCAACCCTTCGATACCTTCCTCCAGTTCCACAAAGGCACCATAGTCGGTAAGGCTGACGATTTTCCCAGTGACCTTGGATCCAACGGCGTATTTGTCTTTTGCCGTCAACCACGGATCTTCGGTCAACTGCTTCATGCCCAGGGACACCCGCTCTTTTTCAAGATCCAGGTTCAGTACTTTTACCGAGATCTGGTCCCCCATGGAAAAAAGTTCCGATGGGTGCTTTACCCTGCCCCAGGAGATATCCGTGATATGGAGAAGACCATCGACCCCGCCCAGATCAACAAATACACCGTATTCGGTAATATTTTTAACAACACCATCGATGACCTTGCCCTCTTCGATTGAAGAGAGCGTTGCAGCCCTTTTTGACTCTCGCTCTTTTTCCAGAATTGCCCGCCGAGAGAGAACAATATTGCTTCTTTTCCTGTTATATTTCAATATCTTGAATTCATAGGCATTGCCGACCATGTCGTCGAGATTTCGTATAGGTCGTAAATCGGCCTGCGATCCGGGTAGAAAAGCCTGGACACCGATATCAACAGAAAAACCGCCTTTTACGCGGTTTGTTATGGTGCCTTCTACGGTTTCATCTGCATCGTGGGCCTTCTTGATCTCTTCCCAGACCTTTACCTTGGTGGCTTTTTCTTTTGATAGAACGACAACCTCATTCTCGTCGTCCCACCATTCAACCATGACTTCAACAGGGTCGTCAATGCTGGCCTTGATGTCGCCGTTGTCATCCATAAATTCATTGATATTGATCTGCCCTTCGGATTTATACCCTATGTCAACCAGGACATGGTCTTTGTCGATGGAAATGATTCGACCTATGACGACTTCGCCCTCTGCAAAACGCTTAAAGCTTTCTTCGTACAGATCCATCATGCTTTCCATGTCGTCTTCTGCCACCTGTTTGACCTCGGGCTCGGACGAGGCTGATGTCTCTTCACTTTCATCGGCCGGCGCAGAATCGTTTTCTAAACCACCCTTGTTGATGTTTTCCGTTGAGCTGTTGTCTGTAAGATCTTCCATTAATCGTGTTACCCCCTTAACCATTTTTTATCGGCACTTTATAGCCGTATAACCTATAATTATTAACAGACCCTATATCATATTACAATATTTAATTTCATTAATTCGTTCATATGAAAGAAATTACGAACCGCTTTCATTGGAAAGTGTCAATATGGTATTCAGCATCACCTCGACAACCCCCTCAGCGGATAGATGGGTGGTGTCGATGATAAAAGCATCTTCGGCAGGTTTTAATGGGGACAATTCCCTGTTACTGTCATTGTGGTCCCGGTTTTTCATGTCTTCCTGCACCGCTTCCAATGTTTGGGTATGCTGAGATTTCAACTCGCTGTGTCGTCGCTGTGCTCTGGCGTCAATTGCCGCATCTATATAAAACTTGACATCCGCCTCGGGAAATACCACCGTCCCCATGTCTCGGCCTTCAAAGACAACCGATTTCTTTTCTCCCATTTTTCTTTGAACATCTAAAAGATACTGCCTGACAGCAGGCAGGGCCGATACAGCTGAAGCAAGCATCGTCACCTCAGGTGTTCTGATTTTATCGGTGATATCTTTATCGTTGGAAAAGATCCGTGACTTACCGTTAATTTTCCGAAACAATAGGGAGAGATCCTGACAAAGTTTTTGTATCTGCTTGTTGTCGCCTGGTACAATACCGGCTTTATTTACTTCAAAGGCAATGCAGCGGTAAAGTGCACCAGTGTCCACATACTGGTAATTGAGCCGTTTTGCAAGCAAACGGCTTACGGTTGTCTTTCCGGATCCAGCAGGCCCGTCGATGGTGATCAGCAGGGCTTTTTCGGATTCACAGGGTCTGTTTTTTACGCGTTCTGCCATATCATTCAGGGTTGCCGGCCGCCTTGATACCTTCTTCGACAGCTTTCATGTTCAAGGGGATCAGCTTTTTCTTGGATGCGAATTCTTCTTCAATGGATGCTTTCAGGGAGGCGATGCGGACGATGTTGCTTTTTGCCACAAAAGACGCCAACGCGACGACATTCGCAGCTTTAACCGTTCCGAGGTCCCTTGCGATTTCGATAACCGGGACGATCAGTTCCTGCACATCATCACGACCGCTTCGAATGGATATGAGTGAACCATTGATAAAAATAATCCCTCCAGGTTTGATCGTGCCTGCGAATTTTTCCAGGGACGGCCGATTCATGGCAACCAGGTGGGTAGGATTCTTGATTACGGGTGATCCAATGGGTTGATCGCTCACCACAACGGTGCAGTATGCTGTACCACCCCTCATTTCCGGCCCATAAGAAGGAACCCACGACACCTCCAAACCTTCCTCCATTGCGGCATGCGCGAGAATTTTCCCCATTACCATGATACCTTGTCCACCAAAACCGGCGAACTGTACTTCAGTCTGCATTGTTCCTCCTCATTCTATACCGGTTGCCATAAATTTTCATGCTCAAACGTGCACAACAAAGTATGATAAATTCTAAATCCGAATATCGAAATACGAAACAAATCCAAATATCGAATGCTCAAATGATTCAAACATAGGGCCTGATCTTGTATCGCCAAGGTCTTTTTATTATCCTTCGAATTTGGATCATTAGGTATTGCCCTTCGACGTTGCTCAGGGCGGTGAGCCTGTCGAACCGTTTAGGATTTC
>JAOZSO010000410.1:0-3702 GCA_029939655.1 Desulfobacterales bacterium | reverse complement strand
GGCAGAGCCAAATGTCTTTGACTCCCGCGTAGCGGGATCTTGGACGGTCCCAAAGGACCAGGTTTTAGCATTTGGTCTAACCGGAAAGTTATTTTGACAAATAGTATAACACAGTGCCGGGGCAATTATGCAAATATCTTCTTGCGCTCAGGATCAACCAATTGACGGTTGACTTCCAGTCGGGCCGGGTAGACTGTTTTATAAGACTCGATTTCATATCCATCGGTAATCCCGCTCATATCTGCAGGAAGATATCCATAACAGATGTTCTTACCGATGGTGTGCCCGTACCCTGAACTGGTGGTCACCCCTACCACTATGCCGTTGTGCAGAATAGGCGCGCTTCCCTGGAGCATAAGCGGTTTTCCCGCATCGATGGTGAAGGTGCACAGCTTCCAAGCGGCACCTTCGGACTTGATTTTTGCCAGGGCTTCTTTGCCGATAAAATCATCCTTGTCAAGTGCGACACAAAAACCCAGACCTACATCAAAGGGCGTGTATTCAGGGGTGAGCTCGGATCCCCAGTCGGCGTATCCTTTTTCCAGATGTGTGGAGGCAATGGTTCGGTATCCGGCATTTCTTACACCGAGTTCCTGCCCGGCCTCCCAAAGCGTATCATATACATGGCCCGCAAATTCCGTGGGAATATACAGTTCGTAACCGAGTTCGCCAACATAGGTCACCCGAAAGGAAATGACCGGTGCATACCCCACGGTAAAAGATTTGCACGTCCCGAACGGAAAAATGTCGTTGTTCAGATCTGCTTGGGTTGTTTTTTCCAACAGCTCTCTCGATTTGGGCCCGATGACATTGATGACCGCATAGGCCGACGTCACCTCCTGGAATGAAACCGTGCCGTCATCGGGCATGTGGTTTTCAATCCACCAGGATGTGCGGAGGCCAAAAGCAGTGCCCACAACAATTAAAAATTTGTCTGTTGTCAAACGGCCGACGGTCATATCACATTCGATGGTCCCGCGTCCATTGCACATCTGTGTGTAGATCACTTTACCGACAGGCTGGTGAATCTGATTGGCGCATAGGTGGTTCAAAAACGGCAGGGCGCCGGGACCTTCCACCTCGAATTTGCAGAAAGAGGTCTGGTCGATGAGCACAACATTTTCCCGCGCATTTTGATGCTCGGCAGCTACATGTTCAAACCAGTTCGGCATTTCGAAAGTAACATCATCTTGTGGTTCAACACCTTCCGGCGCAAACCAGTTGGCTCTTTCCCACCCGTATTTTGCCCCGTAAACCGCACCTTTTTCTTTGAGTTGGTAATAAAGAGGGCTACGCCTCACCCCCCTTGCGGAGTCATGTTCTTCGTGAGGCCAATGAATGGTATAGTGTTTGCCGTAGAGTTCCCTTGTTCTTTCCACGTTGTAGCTTCTGCTATGGTGATACGGACCAAATCTTCGGATATCCAGCGGCCAGATATCGAGGCTCGGCTCTCCCTCTATAATCCATTCAGCCATCATCCGTCCGGCACCACCGCCGGCAGCTATTCCGAACGCGTTGAATCCCGCAGCTACGAAACAATTGTCGAGTTCCGGGGCCGGTCCCATAATGGCATCACCGTCCGGGGTAAATGCCTCAGGTCCATTGACCAACCGGGCAATACCGGCTTCTTCGAGGCAAGGCGTTCGGCGCATGGCCGGATCTGAAAGTGATTGAAAATGGTCATAATCAGGCTCCAGCAACTGGGATATGAAATCATTGTCCACACCATTAACGGCCCAGGGAATCCCGTTGCGTTCATAGCCGCCCATGACCAGGCCACCCACCTCGTCTTTATAATAGAGAAGGCTGTCTTTGTCGCGGATGGTGGGCAGGTTCGGTGGCATCCCCTCGATTTCGTCGGTGACGAGAAACTGGTGCTGGAAAGGAACCAGGGGTATGTTGACGCCGAGCATTTCCCCTACCCGGTATCCCCACATGCCCGTACAGTTGACGACGATATCGCATTGAATATCGCCTTTGTCGGTTTTTACCGCAACAACCCGTCTCTTGTCGAATTCAAAGCCGGTCACCAGCGTGTGCTCGTATATGCTCGCACCTCGATTCCTGGCACCCTTGGCCATGGCCTGGGTAATTCCCGCGGGATCCGCCTGGCCATCGGTGGGCATAAAAGCTGCACCTATGATATCATCGATGGTAATGATCGGGCAAAGGTCGTAAGCCTCCTTGGGCGAAATAATGTTCATCTCCAGTCCGAAACTGCGTGCCGTTGTAGCCCCTTTTTTCAGCTCGTACATGCGCTCTTTTGTGCCGGCCAGATGAAGGCAGCCACTTTTTTTCCAACCAGTGGTCAAGCCTGTTTCAGCCTCGAGTTGTTCGTAGAGGCTAACGCTGTACTGCAGCATTCGGGTAATGTTTCGTTCACCACGCAGTTGGCCCACAAGCCCGGCGGCATGCCAGGTAGATCCACTGGTCAGCTCTCCCTTTTCGAGTATCACCACATCTTTCCATCCCATCTTGGTTAGATGGTAAGCTGTGCTGCAACCAATAATACCACCACCGATAATTACAACCTGTGCACGATCCTGCATGAGTATTCTCCTAATAAAATCGCTATGCGATTTTATGAAACGCGGCGTTGCCGCTTTCGTTAATTTTGTTTTAACTACTTTGTTATTATAGCCAACCGATATCCATAACGCTCAAATAATGCCTAATGAGGTCTGCGGATGTTCGCTTTAAAATCGGGCAACTGTTTGAGGGCTTTAGGTGCCGTTGGGGCCGCCGGCTTTACTGAATAGAGTTGCCGTTGCAGAAACAGTCGCCCTCCTTGATCTTATATTAACATTATGGCAGCGGCGGCTCTTACGGAACTTTAAGCACGAGTTTTGACCGGTTTTAAAGCGAATATTCACAGACCGGCTATAAGACTCGGTTTTAGAGTAATCAATATCCCACCTTGTTTTTATTCAGTTACCTCATCGATTATTTCGGCAATATCCTTTACTTCTGCCTCGCCCTGACAGTCAGAAATGCCATCACCGAGCATGGTCACACAGAAGGGACAGGCCGCGGCAACGGTTTTTGAACCGGTTGACAGTAATTCTTTCGACCGTTCTATGTTGATGCGTTTCCCAAGGGTCTCCTCCATGAACATTCTGGCGCCACCGGCACCACAGCAAAAGCCTTTGTCCCCGTGGCGTTCGGGCAAAACCAGTTCGCCACCTGTGTTCATGCTGCGCAAAAGTTCTCGCGGGGCATCGATAATGCCGTTCCACCTTCCCAGATAGCAGGAATCATGAAAGGCAATTTTTCCCAAAGAAGCGCCGTTGGGCTTCAGGCGCCCCTGCTTCACCATATCCAGCAAAAACGCCGTGTGGTGAACAACTTCGAATTTTGCGCCAAACTGAGGGTATTCGTTTTTAATGATATTGTAACAGTGGGGGCAGCCCGTTAGAATTTTTTTTGGCTTGTATTGATTGAGGGTCTCAACGTTTTCCTGAATCATGGTCTGGGCCAGGTATTCATTGCCGGCCCTGCGGGCCATATCTCCGTTACACCGTTCCTCCTGGCCGAGTATGGCAAAATTGACTCCGGCTCTTTTCAATACACGGACCAGCGCTCGAGATATTTTCTTTCCGCGATCGTCGAAGGACCCGGCGCATCCGACAAAATAGAGAACATCGGATGCGGGTTGATCCGACATGAGAGGCACATCCATATCTTTGCACCAGTCAGCCCGGG
>JAOZSO010000409.1:0-3702 GCA_029939655.1 Desulfobacterales bacterium | reverse complement strand
ATCGCCTTGAACTATTTTCGCAAAATACGTCACAATAATTGCGAATCGAAGCACTTAGAAATATTTTCAGGAGACTGGCTATGGACAATGTCCACATCCATTGTTGTAACCGGCGCGCCTTGAATGACTGCAGCAAGTCCACCAACCAAGATAAATTTAATGTCTGCTTCTATGAGCCCTTCAAGTAGTACGCTTAGATCCGGGCCTGATGGTTCTTTGCTTTTTGTAGGCATTTCTCAATTCCCATATAGTGCGGGTGGCATTATCATTTGCTCGCAGCCGCTCCTCTATCGACATTTTTAAGAACATGGCGACCAGACCTTTATCAACATCCGATAAATTCTTGGGTTTCATTTTTTTCGACATCGGATCCCCTTTGCCCATCAACTTTAAGTCTTCTTTCTAAAATAATTGATAAATATAGCAAGCATACACGGCAAAGTCAAAATTTATCACCGCTAATGAGAGTCCCGCGGCGCTTCAATCATTGACAAAAAGGTTAACGTACGCCAGGGTAAACTCCAAGGTTGGGGTAAATGCTAGGTTCGTCCATTCTAACGGTGATACGTTCATTGCCAATTCGCTCTGGAGCGACAATGTCTTCATCAATCTTGATACCGGAAGCGTTCGACAAACTTAAAGTCATTCAATACGAGGACCGGTACGCACCTGATTTCATAAGGCTGAATCGTGAATGGTTAGAAGGGTTTGGCTTGCTTGAAGATGCTGACGCAAAGCATCTTAACTCCCCACGTGAATCTATCATCGACCCGGGTGGGCAGATTTTTTTGGCTGTTGAGAAAGAGACCGTACTTGGAACCTGTGCCGCAATCCGTCACAGCATCGAGGTTGTTGAAATTGCCAAACTTGCGGTTACACCTTCGGCGCAACGCCGTGGAATTGGGCGACTGCTCACGCAAACCGCGATTGAATACGCACACGGTATGGGGGCACAAAAAGTATCGCTTGTTTCAAGTACCAAGCTAGGATCGGCACTAAAGCTTTATGAATCCATGGGCTTCATCTCTAAATCGCTTCCAGAGCAACTTGACTATATTTCAGCAGATGTATACATGGAGTTAGTGCTTTCTGACAATGTATCGAATGGCAGATAATCAAAGGCGCCCAGCTTCATTCCCCGAACGGAAGTATCTAAGGGTTCGTGGCCGTTAACATGATGACCTCCACACAGAGTGAAATGCTCGTAACCCGTACCCTCAGGGCTCGCGCAAAAATAACTTCACATTTTGGCATCTCAACTTCAGCCCATCTTTGGTCGATGTCTCACTCGCAAAATCCGCGAAATAGCTTGCTATTCCTGTGGTTTTGCTCTCTCGAATCAGCCAAACCTGGACCAAATCTGAGCGCTAACTCTGTTAAGTTATTTTTGCGCGAGCCCTTAAACCCGACTGAACCCATTAAGATTTTGTTTAATGATGGCATTGATCTTTTTAAGGGTTATTTTGGAAACACCGGCGGTTTTGGCATATGTTTGAAAATTATTTGCAGCATCAGCGACTTCATCGACGATCAGGCCAATCGTTGTTTTCTTAATGCCGTGCTTCTCACCCATCTTGTATACATCAGCTTTGCCAGGTGCTTTCCCTTCACCCAAAACCGTCATCGAGTGCTCGCCTCCGGGGCCTGAAGAATAGATCAAATCGTAAGCCGGTGATAGCGCCCATTCCCCCTTATGATTCATGATAAAGGCAACGTTTTTTACATGGTCATCCCGGTTGTTTGAAAAAACATTAAAAACCATTTGCCGGAATGCGCGTATCAAATCCTGATGGTTTTTGGTCAAGTTTATGACTATCTTGAAAAAATGATGGTAGTCTTGAGATGGAAATCTGAAATTTGAATGTATGAGGTTGCCTAACGTGTGAACATGAAAGCGATGATTACCACTGCGGTCAAATCGTTTAATGCCGAAAAAACGATCTCCCTCCAGTGTGTCGAAAAGGCGTGTTTCGGTCATCTTTATACCGGCTTTCCGCGCCATTAATGAATATGCATACTCAACCGGACCGGCATCATGAAAATCATTTTCTGCAGCGAATTTAATTATCCAGTGTTCGAAGGGCTTCGAAAGATCGGTTTCCCCTGATACCATCTTATCATTGAAAATACCTACGAGTACTTTTGGTCGTGCCCCACCGGGGCTACCACCTGCATTGATAAGTTGTGGTAACACCACATCCGTTTTGCCGGATAGAATATCGTATGACTGTTTTGACAAATTATGCAAATTAAATGGGCTGCTGTCATTTACTTTAAGACTTAGAGCAGGTTCATATATCAGAGCTCCCATGGTGCTCTCGCCAAGAAATGCAAGTCGATCTAAAACAGATAAGGTCTCGATGTTGTATCCTCGTTTTCTGAGGAATCGATCCATTAACAACAAGCCCCAGCCATCAGGTAATGAATCGTCAAACAGGCCGAAGATCGGGCTGAACTCTCTGTCTTTGTGTTTTACGAGTTCGGGTTTGAGGGGGAGTTTGTAAGGAGATAGCCACAAATTTTTTGTTAGAAAATCCTGATCATATTGAAAATACAGCTGATGTTTGTCTTCGGCGAGCTGTCCGACACGGATCGTTATTTTGTGATTAAAGCGCAATAGGACGTTTAATCGGATCAAATAGAGCCTCTTTGGGGAAGTTTTTGTTTTCGCCTATATAAATCGTCAATTGATTCAATCGTTGAGGGTTGAAGCAATTCATCCATTTCGTCAAGTCGGCCAAGGGCCGACAACAGTTTCAGGAAATTTTCGAGCGAAATTTTATTTGTTTGTTCAAACCGCCGCAGAGAACCTTCGGAAACACCGGATCTTTCAGCCAAAGTCGAACGTTTCCATTTTTTTCGCAAACGCAGCTCTTTCACCCGTTCCGCCAGTGCTTGCGCAACCTCAACAGTGGTTTTAAGTTCAAATTTCATATTCTTTTAAAAGATAATATATGATCAGTTATGTCCAATATATTATTATATTAAACAATATATTGTCAATAGAAACATTCGGGCGTCGTATATTTATCTTGAAATCGGTACCATCCCGTTTGTTCGGATGATTTTTTTGCCTTCCTCGGAATAGGCAAAATCGATAAACTTTTTCAGATTCCCATCCGGCTCTTTTTTAGTAATAAAATAGAATACCTGAAAGTAAGGATAGTCTTCATCGTTCGGAGATAGACCGTCTATTTTAATGGTTTTTATGTCCTTGTGGTGCATGGCGGCTCCCTGGGAGATAAAAGAGACGGTGCCGCACGGGAAGTGTTTCACAGCCTCGATGACCATAGTGGAGTCATAGGCCATGAAGTCATGCGCGATATCCTTGCGCTTCATGACCTGTCGCCTGAAATTCTTGTGAGCCGCTGTATCGTCACTTGGTGCGACAATCATAATCGGCAGGTTTACCCCGCCTACTTCTCTCCAATTCGTAATCACACCGGCAAAGATATCCTGCAGCTGTTCTTCGGTAACGCTGTCGACGCCACATTCTTTTCTGGCGATCACGGCGATGGGATCTTTGCAAAATGGATATTCCTTGTATCCAAAAACCTCATGGCGATCACGCAATTTTCGGGCCGTGCTGGCAATATCGCAAAACATTCTTCCAAGGTTGTTGAAACAGGAATCGGAAGAAGCTGTTTACACATTTACTTTGATCCCGGTTGATCTTGTAAACGCCTCAACCTGTTCCATTGA
>JAOZSO010000408.1:1941-3718 GCA_029939655.1 Desulfobacterales bacterium | reverse complement strand
GGTGAATTCATCCGACTTCGCTCTTCGAGCTACGACGAAACCAGAAGGATGGTGACTATTTTGCCATGTTGTTTCCCCTTCGGGAAAGCCGGAGGGCTTCAGATTCTGTGTTGCTAAAGGTTCGAAGTAAAACACTACGACTTCACCTTTAGGCGCCTTGACTCTGAAGCCCTCCAGCTTTTGCAACGTCGGGGTTAAATCTAATTTGGGTGTTTATTCCATTACTAAAAACCTGGTTCTTTGGGCCAGGTCAGAGACATTTGGCTCTGCTGGAATGAGTTCGAGAAAGAATGCAGGATATACATACATCCCTGAGAAAAGTTGGAGCAACGCATGAATCGTGAAAGTTTTATCAACAAGCTTCGAATCGATTTGCTGGCAATGGTCGAGAAACAATTAACTCCCGTTGCCATGAAGTACGGATACAGTGAAACCCCGTTGGAGACAAACATCAAATGGAAACCCCTTGTGCTGGTTATCGGCAACTATTCCTCCGGGAAATCAACCCTGATAAACAATTTTCTCGGTAGCGAAATCCAGGCTACGGGGCAGGCACCCACGGATGATTCTTTTACGGTCATTACTTATGACCCTTCCACCTCACCTGATGGACCTATTCGCGTAACAGAAGAACGGGATGGCAAATTTTTGCTGAACGATCCGGAATACCCGTTCGAGTCTCTGAGGAAGCATGGCCAGCGGTTTTCTTCACATTTTCGTCTAAAAAAAGTCAATGCCCCTTTTTTAAGAAATCTCTCGGTGATTGACACACCCGGCATGCTAGACAGTATTACAGAAAGAGATCGTGGTTATAATTATCAGAATGTCATCGGGGATTTGGCGCAGATAGCGGACCTTGTTCTGGTGCTTTTCGATTCACATAAGGCAGGCACAGTCCGCGAGGCGCATACCAGTTTGAGAGATACGCTGCCAACCCGAACATTTGAAGATCGGGTATTGTTTGTACTGAATAGAATCGATGAATGTGTTTCCCTCGTGGATTTATTGCAGGTGTATGGAACCTTGTGCTGGAATTTGTCGCAAATTACCGGCCGTAAGGATATCCCTACGATCCATCTGACCTATTCACCGGGTGCAATGAAGGAATCACCGAACAGTTTCGAAGGGGATCTGGGTTTCTTAAAATATCTTGAAAATCAGCGGTCCGAATTGAAAAATGCTATATTGATGGCGCCACGTCACAGACTTGACCATCTGGCAACCTTTGTTGAAACCCATGCAGAACGCATATCTCATTTAATCGAAGCACTCATGGCTTACCAGAAACGGTTTCAGAAATATAAGATTCGTAATCTGCTGATGGGATTTGTATTATCTATTTTAGGCGGCGCTTTGGCTGAAATCGGCTTGGCTTCGATGAATGGCCTTGCATCGGTGGATGCGGTTATGATGCACGCCTCGGGTGGCCTCGTCTTTGTGGTGATATTTTTAGCATGGATTGTTTATATCAAAAAACTGTTTTATCGTCGATTTAGAAAGCGGCAACTGAAGCAGCTAGACGCGTTGACGCCTCTTGAGAACCAGACTCGCCGGGACAACTGGGATTCGATACGAGAGCTGGTGTCCCACTATATCATAAAAACTGCCGGACAATTTTCCAAGCGTGATCTGAAAAGCGAGCACGAATCGGTACGGATGGTATTTGAAAAAGGTGCTAAGAAAATCAGGGAAGCGTTAAATGAATTGGCAGCTATTCATCATGATGACGTCGCCGAGGTGGATAAATGGATCGACAGACAGTCGAGTTTGTTGAAAC
>JAOZSO010000408.1:0-1841 GCA_029939655.1 Desulfobacterales bacterium | reverse complement strand
AACGTTAGGTAAAAATTATATTGAATCTCCCATCGGAATCGTCCCCACCCGCACACCCTGAAAACATGACATGGCGCATTATAACGGCCATCTTGTGTCGGCTGATTTTGAACACAGCAAGGCGGTTTGCTTATCCATTTGCTCCGGTTCTGAGCCGTGGTTTAGGGGTTCCCCTTACGGCCATCACCTCTCTCATTGCCGTCAACCAGGCTACAGCCATTCTGGGGATCAGCTTTGGCCCACTTGCCGATCGTTTTGGATACCGCCGGATGATGATCACTGGCATGGGAATGCTTTCACTGGGTATGCTGGCTGCGGGTATGTTCCCGTTCTATTATTCAGTCATGACCGGCTTGTTTTTGGCGGGTTTGGGAAAGAGTATTTATGATCCCGCTATTCAGGCCTATGTGAGTCGACAGGTTCCATATCGTAAGCGGGGGATGGTTATCGGGTTCCTGGAAACGAGCTGGGCCGGCAGCACACTGATCGGCATTCCCTGTGTGGCCATTCTCATGAACCGACTTGATTGGCAGGCTCCTTTTTATGTGCTGGGAGGACTCGGTCTGGTGGGCATGTTTGCCCTGGTGTCTCTATTTCCTCAAAATAAGCGGACTAAAAACGCTGTTGTAGAAAAAAAGACCTTATGGAACGCGTGGCCTCATTTGATTGCGAACAGGTCCGCTTTAGGGGCACTGGGCTATGCGTTTTTTATCAGTGTTGCCAATGACAATCTTTTCGTTGTTTATGGGGCCTGGCTGGAACAATCCTTTCATGTCAGCATCGTCGTTCTCGGTATCGGTACCGGCGTCATTGGTTTGGCTGAATTGTGTGGGGAAGGGTTTACTGTTTTGATTTCCGACCGGATCGGTCTGCGTCGGTCCATTTTTGCCGGCCTGGTGTTGACGATTGTCAATTATGCTTTGATTCCCTTGTATGGGCAGAGTCTGCCCATTGCCCTGATAGGAATTTTTCTGATTTTTTTAACGTTTGAATTTATGATTGTGACCAGTATGTCTCTCTGCACCGAAATTCTTCCGGCTCACCGCGCCACAATGATGTCGGCTTTTTATGCGGCAGGAGGTGCAGGCAGGGTTATAGGTGCTCTAATGGGGGGACACATATGGCTTTTGGGCGGTATCTGGCTCACGGGCATGATGTCTGCCGGCATCACAATACTGGCCTTGTTTTCGCTGATGCTCGGGCTAACCCGAACATTTCATGAAACTTGATGAGTTAAATCATGATGAATTCGTAAAAAGTCGAATTCATCAGTTTTAAGTGTTAAGTTTTAGGTGTTAGGTTTAAACAAAACATCACTAAAACACTCATAAAAAGTCCGAGTTAGACGGTTTTGTAAAAAGTTCAAATTCAAGGCGTGCAAATTTTGTAATCATGAGGCGTACTTACCGTACGTTGAATGGTTACGAAATGCAGCACAACGCAGAAGTTGGGCTTTTTACGAGACCGTCAAACCAGGCCATCCTCCCTTAAATGCGTCATGGCCGTTTGTCCGATGCTTGTCACGTGGCTCAACGCTTTAGAGAGATGATAGGGGGCGTCATGGATTACATTCGAATTGAGCATGACAATGGCGTTGTTGATGTGTTTGAGGGCAGCTTCCCAGTGTTCATGGGGTGCTATTTTCATTCCCAGGTGGATTTCATTGGCAACCATGCTTATCAGTACTGAAATGACCTGCTCAGCACCCGGTTTGTTCTGATCCGGTAACCCCATAACCATTTCGATAGTCTGGGACGCCCATATAAGACCTGCCTTGATTTTTTCACTTTGCGAGAATGCCAATATGGCTGATTGCGTATCCATTTTAATTGTCCTTTGTT
>JAOZSO010000407.1:0-3720 GCA_029939655.1 Desulfobacterales bacterium | reverse complement strand
GAGCCTGTCGAACCGTTTAGGATTTCGAATTTCGTGCTTCGGATTTAAGGAACTAACGCCATCGGCATAGCCAAATATCTCTGACCTGGCCCAAAGGACCAGGTTTTAAATGACGAAATAAAGCAGAGGGTGAATCTGTTGAATTATACAATCTTTGACACACCGGTAGTAAGAACCGCTCTTCGATGGCTATCCATTTTTTTGCTTAAAATTTCCGGATGGCGGACAGAGGGGGCACTCCCCGATATTCCCAAGTTCGTAATGATAGCTGCCCCCCATACGTCAAACTGGGATTTTCCTGTCATGATGTTCATCGCCTTTAAACTTAAGGGGAAACTATACTGGATGGGCAAGGACACCATTTTCAGAAAACCCTTCAAAGGGTTGTTCAAGTGGCTGGGTGGCATACCCATAAACCGCAGTCGTTCCAACAATGTTGTGGGACAGATGGTCGACATCTTTAATGAGACGGATAGGCTTATCCTGACGATCCCACCTTCCGGGACACGAAAAAAGGTCAGGAAATGGAAGTCCGGTTTTTACCACATTGCCTCAGGAGCCAATATCCCTGTGGTGCTTGGATTTCTTGATTTTAAAAGAAAAACAGGCGGGATCGGTCCGGTGGTGCTCCTCACCGGCGACATGGAACAGGACATGATGGTTATCAGTTCGTTTTATGCCGACATCGAGGGAAAACATCCTCAAAAAAACAGACTTACCTGTTTAAAACAGATTACTACTCGTCGAGCCAGTGTTATGTCCCGTAAATAACCCCATAGTTGCATAAACATGTCACTCTCGCGAAAGCGGGAGTCCAGAAAACCGACACCTGGAATACAACACTATATCCGCCCGATAAAATCGAACTCCAGCTTGGCCTGAAATTTCTCGATGCGGTTGAAAATTTCTTTGAGCATTTTCTGCTCGATCCGGGTGAGCTTCTTGGGATTGATATAATTGTGCGGCGAGTCTTTATCATCGACAATGGCTGTTACCTGACGGACAAAGCGCAGCTGCAGAAGAAAACTGTAGGCCTTTTCAAGTTCTTCATATTCCGCCAGCTGGAGGATTCCCTTCAGGTGCAGCTGCTGCAGTCTTTCCAGGGTATTGGTTTCATCGATATGGTTTTTTAGTGCATAAACCCTGGCAAAATCGACAATGGGTGTCATAGCACTCTTGATATCAAACATATCCCGATGTTTTCCTTTTGACTCCACAACAAAATTTTTGAAAAAGCCAATGGGCGGTCTGAAATACATGGCATTTTCTGTGAGATGTCGTAGAAATCCGGGCCAGCCGTCCAGCGCCTTGAATAGAAATTTCCGCAGAGAGTCCACCAACGCCCCGTCGCCATATCCGGTGCGAAAATCGAAAAAGATGCTCGCCTGCAGCAGATCCTCGCCTTCGGCACCATGGATCCATTTAGAAAAATTTTTCTTCCACACTGCCAGAGGCTGGCACCACTTGGGGTTTTTAGCCATGACATCTCCATTACAGAACGCGTATCCAGCGTCGTCCAGAAGTGTACAGACGGTTTCCCCAAGCTTGAGAAAGTATTCCTGTACAGCTGCCTGTGACGCCTCGGGAACATCTTCGAAGATGATGGCGTTGTCCTGATCGGTTTTGAGCGTCTGTTCGTTGCGGCCTTCGCTGCCCAGAATCATGAATGCAAACCGGGCAGGAGGTGGTGGGTGGTGCATCAGCGCAAACCCTATGATTTTATTTAAAATAGTGTCTGAAATGGTTGTGATGAAACGGGTCAAATTTTTGGCATTTGCGCCACTGCTGATCAATGTCATGATCTGCTTAGGAAGTTTGTTGTGACGATCGACAATCTCTTCCATGCTGTTCGCTGTTGCAATTTCCCGGACCAGGAAAACCGGGGACTGGCCCTGGGCAGTCAGAATATCTCTATTTGATAGAATCCCCACGATCTTTTCGTTTTTGTCTGTGATGGCAAAATGCCGGATGCCTGACTTCATCATCCGCATCAACACTTCAAAAATAAGTGCCTGGCTGGAAATGGTTTCAATTGGGGAAGACATTATTTCGGCAACAGGGCGCGCCGTATCATACCCCACGGCAATAACCTTCTTGGTTAAATCCTTTTCCGTGATAACACCCGTACATTCGCCGTCTGTATCCTTGAGGAACAGAGAACTGATATTTTCCCGGCTCATCTTGTTCGCCGCCTCACGAATGCTTAGGCTCACATCCCCGAAAATCGGCATTTGTGTAGAAATGCTTGATATGGGCTGATTGAAAAAAACCAGTCCCTCTTCCTGGGGCTGTAAAGTTTTGGCAATAATGGCGGCATAAGATCGTTCGAGCATTCGCCTGCCGAAAGTGTCGGTAAAATACTCGGTGAAGGTCTCGTTCGCCTCACACAGCTTGAGGAATGCTTTCTTTGGAATCAGGTAAAATACAGCATCTTCCGTGACCCTCAAAGTCCGGACGGAAAGCCCGTCATTCAGGAGCATGGAAATACCGCCATAGATATCTCCCTCACCCAACATGCCCAGCATGGTCTTTTTACCGCGATCTTCAAAATATCGCTCTGCAGAACCGCGCTGCACGATATACAGATACCCGACTCTTGATTTTCCCTGGACAAACAGGACGCGGTTCCTGGGATGCTGGACTACGGTCAGATTATCGATGGTTTCCGTGATCGATTCTTCCGGAAGAAAGGAAAAAGGTTCGATGCCGGACAGAAAATGACGAGCCTGTCCGGTCTCAATCAAGGCCTTTATAGAATCATCAAAAACATGCTTGCTGAAATTTTCCAGGAAAAATTCATAAAACTTCGGATAGCGTGTACAAAGATCCTGAAAGATCTCCTTGGGTATCTCGTATCCCGAGCAGTCTTCTTCCACAATGACCGTTCGCAGTGAGACCCCACCGTTCATGAGAATAGTAATACCCCCAAAAACCTCTCCGCTTTTGATAAATCCGCAAGGTACGCTCTCCCCATCCCTCAGGTCGAAAAGAATGAGGGATCCTTTTTTAATGGCATAGACGTTGTCGATGACGGTCTCGTCTTTAACAGCCAGTTGCGTTCCCTTTTCGTAACGGTTGAAAAAAACCTCATGGGATATTTTCTGTATCTCTTCATCCGGAAGAAACGAAAAATGAGGCATGCCGGAAAGGTATTTTGCGGCTTTGTCCATCATCTGTTCACCTATACCTTGATTGGGATTAGGGAGTGAAATTGCTGAGCGCTTTTCTTGCCTTGATGAGTTCTTCGTTGGTCAATCGGAGACGTGCGGTGATATACTCGGCAAAAATCCTGTAGAGCAGAAGAAGAAAATCTACGCGCTCATCCGGGTCATCGGAAGATGACAGCCGTTTTTTTGCGGAGGTATCCACAGCAAGGCAGACGGTCTGGCCCTCGGCATACACTGATGCAGAGCGTCTTTCATCATCGACAACGCGCATTTCACCAAAAATTTCACCCTGCTTGCCAATGTGGCCGATGATGACGCCTTCCTTGACAACCCGGATTTTTCCGGACAGCATGAAATAGAGCCATGGATCAAAATCTCCCTCTTTAATAATCTGCTCCCCGTCTTCATACTGGCGGATCTTGCTCAGACGCAGCAGTTTTCCAAGGCTTTTCGTCTCAAAGTTGCTCAGAGCCGAAATTGTCATCAGTTTTTGGATATTTTCAATATTTTCTTTCAAATATTTGGACTCTATCATTCCGATCCTCCTTAAACC
>JAOZSO010000406.1:0-3731 GCA_029939655.1 Desulfobacterales bacterium | reverse complement strand
TGCTGGCTCACAAAGCTTCGGCCGAGGGTATCGCTGTCGTGGAGAGCATAGCCGTTCAAGCGGGAGAGTTGAACTATGACACCATCCCGTCGGTGGTCTACACCTGGCCCGAAGTTGCCAGTGTCGGGTTGACCGAAGAGGCGGTCAAGGAGAGGGAAATTCCCTATTGTGTGGGCACCTATCCTTTTTCAGGTGCGGGCCGGGCGCGATGTATGGGAGAGAAGGATGGGTTTGTCAAACTCATCGCCCATGGCAAGACCGATCGTATACTGGGAGTACACATCATCGGTCCCCGGGCCGCCGACATGATTGCCGAATGTGTGCTGGCCATGGAGTTTGGTGCGAGCTCGGAAGATATTGCCAGGACCATCCACGGTCATCCGACCTTTGCAGAAGCGCTCCAGGAAGCAGCCATGGCGGTAAGAAAATGCTCGATCTATGCGTCTTGACCCTGTTTCTGTACTGAGAGGCTGCGAGAAAGCGATGCAATACAAGTGACATGTCCGGTAAATCGTTGTTGTTGACAAGTCGCATTGAAGTGTGTATTAATACACACCATGGATAGTCGAAAGATCATCTTCATACTCAAGCAAAATGGGTGGCACGAAATTGCAAAAGTTGGCTCGCACACCCAGTTTCGGCATCCAGAACGGAAAGGGCGTGTTACCGTTCCACATCCCAAAAAAGGCATACCGATTGGCACGTTAAAAAGCATCGAGCGTCAGTCAGGTATCAAATTCAAGTGAGGTGTTCGCATGGCGAATTATATAGCTATCGTTCATAAAGAACCCGAAACAGATTTTGGCGTATCGTTTCCGGATTTTCCCGGTTGCATCACCGCCGGAAAAAATATTGATGAGGCCAAAGATATGGCACAGGAGGCGCTTACCTTCCATATTCAGGGTATGCTCCAAGATAGTGAACAATTGCCTGGCCCCTCCAAGCTTGAAGAGATCATGGGCGAACCTGATTACGCCGATGTGGTAGCTTATTTGGTCGTTTCGGTACCTGATGCCAAACCCCGTACTGTCAGGGTAAATGTTACCGTACCTGAAATGACCTTAAAACAGATCGATGATGCTGCAAAAAAACGCGGAATGTCAAGATCATCATTTTTAGTTCATGCAGCACAGAATGCTATCCAGTTCAACCAGTCCGATGCATCTGCTTAAATTTTTCTACCGGACAACGATGGTTTAATGTGACCCCAATTACCGCTGCTTTTTGTGCTGGCTGAATTAGCTTTGTTATACATTGCGCCTCGAAAATCACGAACGCGGGATACGCTCCAGCATTTTCCCGTCGATTCTTCATCGACCTGTTATGTTTATTCTGCGTTAATATCTCCTAATTCCAAGTCGGTTGGTAAGGGAGTTTCTGAGCTGAGAATTAATTGGGGGCCTGGGTACCGACTTTGGAGAGTTTTGTTCCGGTTATTAAGGCGTGTGCCGACCGCGAAAAAGTTAGCCTGAACGTCTGTATGGATCATTGTGCAGATGTTCTTTTTCAGCCAATTGTTTCTACGAAGTAAGCCTCATCCCACAACCCTGTTTCTGCATCTGGAGAGGCAATAAAAGCTGGAAACCGCTTAAGAATTGGTGTTTCTGATAACCGTTTCAGATCTTGGGCCATGTTGTCCGGAGATACATTTCCATCCGACTCTACGTATACATGTATGTGGTCTGGCGCCAACCACAAGAGATAAGAAATGCCACCCATTGCCTTGCTACAAGCCATGATAGTCTCACAGATGAAGTCAATCATACGTTCCGGCTTCGTAAAGACCGGTTTTCTGCCGATTACGTTCCAGGCAAAATGATACTTGATCTCAAGCATAACAAGCTCGGGATCACGGGCCAATTTTTGCAGGGCCAACGCCCGTTGATACTTTACCTTATCGGAATCAAGCAGTTTTTCTATGGTGATTTCCGCAGCCGGGACTTTGGGCTCCGGTCTAGTTTCCTGCCCGGATGACTGGACCAGTTTCAGCAACGGCTGAAAAGCATTGCACTCAAAAGATGTTGAGCTCTGTATTCATCGATTCAATTGACAAAGTGTCTCCTCTTGAAAACCCAGGTCCCGGCAAAAAGTGCACCCACTATGAATGAATGGTTTGGATGATTTTACACATTCCTGGCATTTTGTAGGAAAACGATTCCGAGGTGATGTTTTCTCCAAGTCCGTATCTCCTTGCATGGGGCCAATTGTTCTCCACGCCGAGTCAGAAAATGGTTCCGGAAGGGCTTCACCAACCAGTACCCCATTTCTCACAGTGAGTTAAGCCCTCGCCATCAGGCACGCGACTCCTGGCCTGCTTTACTGCGTCTTTGGCACCGGTGTTGGGTTAAATTTTTATCTTGACACGTACGCGTATCAGCTGTACAAGATGTCGTACATGTACAGGAGGTGTAAGATGAAAGCTGTGACATATACAAACGCCCGACAGAACCTTGCAAAAACAATGGAAAAAGTCTGCCAAGATCATTCACCGATTATCGTTACACGAAAAACAACCGATTCCGTTGTCATAATGTCCCTTGAGGACTATGAAGCCTTGGAAGAAACAGCCTTTCTACTGCGTTCCCCAAAAAATACCAGGCGGCTAATCGAATCAATAGTTCAACTCGAAGAGGGCCAAGGGACAGAAAGAGAGCTTTTAGATTGAAGCTCATATTTTCAGATCATGCCTGGGAGGACTACCTGTATTGGCAAAAAACCGATAAGAGAATCCTCCGGCGAATAAACAGTCTAATAAAAGAGATCAAACGCAATCCATTTGAGGGAATTGGGAAACCTGAGCCACTCAAACACGCTCTATCGGGGTACTGGTCGCGACGAATTAATGAAGAGCACAGAATCATATATAAAACCTCTACAGATTCCATTCATATAGCCCAGCTTCGTTACCACTACTGATCTATTTGGAACCCAATTGCAATCCGAGTTCGTACCCTGCTCGCCTTCCGGCGACGGCTACCCCCTTTTATTTCTTCAATGGATACTGTTTCCTTTTTGCCGAACCATCTTAAAACGTAATCGCGATGCTGCCAGTCACATTTAACTTTTCCCATAATTGCGCCATGACCACTCCAACGGTAACGGTCCAACTTAGTTAAGCTTTTAACCAGTTTAGCCCGCAGGGGGTTTAAATGGATGTAGCGCACCAGTTCTTTAAAATAGGCGTCTTCATCGCAGATAATCGACTTGTAGCGGTTTTGAAATAAATGCCCCCAGCGCCGATGACGTCGATTGTAATATATTGCACAACCAACAGCCATAATCAGCTCCTATAAAAAAAAGGAATAAGCGTCCATGTTCAACGATTAGTTGTGAGAAATATTCGCTAATTCATTATAATACAGACCTCATAACAAATTGAATTTGAGCTTGACTTTATATGCAAATGTAATTACAATAATTACATAATAAATTCAATATCAAATTAAGGAGCAATCGCCATGGAAAAACAAATTCGTGCAAGGGATATTAAACTTGTTCCTATTGGAAATTCAAAGGGGGTTCGCATACCTAAAGCACTCCTCCAAAAATATGGTCTTAACGCCTCCCTTTTGCTTGAAGAAACAGACAGAGGTCTTCTTCTTCGGAAGAAAGAAGACAGCAAACTTTCTTGGGAAGATACATATAAAGCCATGGCTAATGAAAAGGAAGATTGGAACGATTTTGACACAACGCTTTTTGACGGACTGGAGGATGAAGACTTTGAATATTAA
>JAOZSO010000405.1:0-3733 GCA_029939655.1 Desulfobacterales bacterium | reverse complement strand
CAGTCGGTAATATCCAGACATGTAAACAATGTTTTTAACGAGGGAGAGTTGCCGCGTAAAAGCAATATGCAAAAAATGCATATTGCAAATTCAGATAAACCTGTCGCCTTTTACAACCTCAATGTCATTATCTCTGTTGGCTATCGGGTGAAATGCCCGGCGCGGCACCCAGTTTCGCATCTGGGCAACCTCAGTCTTAAAGGATTATCTGGTACGTGGTTATACTTTGAATCAGAGGCGTCTTGCCGAAAAAGGGATGGGTGAGGTGCGGCAGATGCTATGGATATCTTTGGTAATGAACAGAGCGATGGTCTTGCCGAAATTATAGGTGCGATGCAGCAGACTTTCGATGGTCAGGATCTTTATCCAAGTGTAGAAGAAAAAGAGGAATTGGATACTGTGCTCAATTAATTAGCTATTAATTGGATACTGTATGTGTTAAGCTATTGTTATGAATATATTTACTATAGATAGAATTGAATCATTTGATTTGCCGGTGGCCACGGCATGGCTGCTCGGTGAATGCATGCAAGCACGCGGAAAACAAGAATTGTGGATGCAACAACGTCCTGAAATCTTACAGACACTACGGGAACAGGCCGTGGTGCAAAGCGTGGAATCTTCAAACCGCATTGAGGGAGTATCGATTGCAGCCGACCGCTTACGCCCTGTGGTTCTGGGCAAGGCACGACCAATAGATCGTTCTGAAGAAGAACTGGCTGGCTATCGCAAGGCATTGGATTGGATTTTTACCCGAAAACGGCAAGTGGTGTTCATCCCTGAAGTTGTTCTGAAACTTCATGCACTGGCTCAAGGCGGTATGACCGGCGATGCAGGCCGCTGGAAATCAAAAAACAATGAAATCATAGAGATTTTGCCCAACAATGAGCGCCGTGTATGTTGTGTGCCAACATCGGCTGCGGAAACACCGGATGCCATGAAGTCATTGAGCGCCGCATACAAGCATACTCGCGAGAATGAACAGATTCCCACCCTGTTGACTATTGCTACTTGTATCTTCGATCTGCTTTGTATTCACCCCTTTCGAGATGGCAATGGCAGGGTTTCTCGCCTGGTGACTTCATTTTTACTGACCCAGGAAAATTATACCGTCTGTCGCTTCATCAGTCTGGAAAGGATTGTTGAAGAACGCAAGGAGGAATATAACAAAGTATTGGCACAGTGCTCCAAGGGGTGGCACCCTGGTAAAAACGAAATAACGCCCTGGTGGAATTTCTTTCTATCAGTCTTGCGGAATGCCTATGGAGAGCTTGACAAAAAGTTTGAAGGTAAAACCTCATCGGCTCCCAAAGGTGACTTGGTGCGTCGAGTTATCAATGAGCAGGTTGGATCTTTTTCACTTTCAGAAATTGCCGTTCAAATTCCTGAGGTTAGTGTAGCCATGATTAAAAAGATACTTATGACGATGAAAAAAGAAGGCACGGTAAATAGTACCGGCCGAGGCCGCGGTGCTACTTGGGAGGTTGTCAGAAAATAATGTATACCGAAGACCAACTCCTGCCTTTGTCCGGCTTACAGCACATCCATTTTTGCGAGCGGCAGTGCGCCCTGATTCATGTGGAACAGGTGTGGCTGGAAAACCGTTTTACGGCTGAAGGGCGAATTATGCACGACCGGGTGGATTCAGGGAAAAGTGAATTGCGCCGGGATGTGCGCATCACCTTTGCCGTGTCCATGCGCTCGCTATGCCTGGGGTTGATTGGCAAAGCGGATGTTGTCGAATTTCATCGGGAAACATCGCCTGAAGGAAAAGACATCTGGAGGCCTTTTCCTGTGGAATACAAACGCGGAAGACCCAAGAAGGATAATTGCGACAAAATTCAGCTTTGTGCCCAGGCCCTTTGTCTCGAAGAGATGCTCGGTAATCCCATCGACGCTGGAGCCATGTTTTACGGAAAAACCAGGCGAAGACAGGATGTGAATTTTGACGATAATTTGCGCGCAGAGACTGAGCAGATGGCGAAAAATTTCCACGCGCTGTTTAATGCACGGGCTACACCCAAGCCGGTATTTGATAAGCGCTGTCCGAACTGCTCCTTCTTGTCATATTGTCTGCCTGAAAAACTGGACGGGAAAAAGTCAGTACTTAAATATCTTGATGCTATCCGAGAGGAACAATGAAAAAACACCTCAACACGTTGTTCGTCACCACCCAGGGCGCGTACCTGAACAAGGAGGGTGAAACCGTCATCATATCTGTGGAAGGCGAAAAAAAACTTCAACTTCCCATCCACACCCTGGACGGCATTATCTGCTTCGGGCGTGTACTGTGCAGCCCTTATCTAATGGGCTTTTGTGCGGAGCGGGACGTGGCGATAAGCTTTTTGACAAATTACGGCCGTTTTCTGGCCCGGGTCCAGGGACCGGTATCCGGCAATGTGCTGTTGCGTCGGGAACAGTATCGGCAGGCGGACAGTGAAGAGATATCGGCTCAAATCGCTTATTCCGTTTTGACCGGCAAGCTGGCCAACAGCCGTACCGTCCTGCAACGGACCGTGCGGGATCACGGCGGAAAGGTGAATGCATCCGATATCAATAGCGCTTCGGACCACATTTCAGCCCTGCTTAAAAGTATCAAGCCCACTATGCAACTGGATTCCCTGCGGGGAGTGGAAGGGGATGCAGCGCGAGTTTATTTTGGGGTGTTTGACCATCTCATCGTGAATAAAAGTAAAGGGTTCCGGTTCAATGGGCGAAACCGGAGGCCGCCGTTGGATCCGGTCAACTGCCTGCTGTCGTTTTTCTATACCCTGGTACTCCACGATGTTCGTTCCGCCTTGGAATCGGTTGGGCTGGATTCGGCTGTAGGATATCTGCACCGGGACCGTCCGGGACGACCTGGACTGGCGCTCGATATGATGGAGGAATTTAGATCCGTCATCGCCGACCGCCTGGTGCTTTCGCTGATCAACAGGGGGCAGGTTTCAAGGAAAGATTTTGACATACAGGAAACCGGTGCAGTGAGGATGAGCGATGATCTGCGTAAAAAGGTATTGGTGGCTTATCAGAAACGCAAGCAGGATGAAATCATGCATCCGTTTTTGGAGAAAAAGGTTACAGTTGGACTGATATTTTTCACTCAGGCTCTATTGTTAGCTAGATATTTGCGCGGTGATCTGGATGCCTACCCACCTTTTGTCTGGAGGTAAGAACCATGATGGTGTTGGTCAGCTACGATGTATCCACGGTTGATGAGGGAGGGCCCGGTCGCCTGCGGCGGGTGGCTAAAATATGTAAAAATTATGGCCAACGTGTGCAGTACTCGGTATTTGAATGCATCGTTGATCCGGCTCAATGGGCAGTATTTAGACAAGGCCTGATTGATCATATCAAGATGGAAACCGACAGCCTACGGTTCTATTTTCTTGGAGCCAATTGGCAAAAACGCATTGAACATGTGGGCGCTAAAGAGAGTGTTGACCAGGAAGGACCACTAATTGTTTGAAAACATGCGAACCCCAAGTTTACATGCTTTTCCCGGCAGATTCGCGTATTGGGCTATCCATCTGATATTAATATGGAAAGAAAGAGCTGTATGTTTTTCTTTAAGCGCTTTAGTGTCATTATTTCAAGTGTTCGCGTTAGGCTGGAAATATTTGATTAAAAAACAAAGTGTTAGACAGTAACAGTCGCCCCCTATGCGGGGGCGTGGATTGAAACTTGAAAGGCGAGCCCATTTGAACTCTGGAAAAAGGTCGCCCCCTATGCGGGG
>JAOZSO010000404.1:0-3757 GCA_029939655.1 Desulfobacterales bacterium | reverse complement strand
CCATGATTTAACTCCTCAAAATAGCACGCTATTACTCCGGGTTAAATCTGTTGTCCGCCTTGATCTCACGAAATAATCCTCATTTCTGGACGGAACTATATAGGATGAGCGCTTCAGCTTTTAAGAATATGTGATTTAGAATTATTTTCAAAGGAGTTGATTCATGAAAATAACAGACTGTAAAAAACTGACCGATGCCAGATGGATCAATCTGTTCGATGTATCTTATACCGATAAAACCGGTCGGGAAAGAAACTGGCAGGTCGTGTCAAGAAACCGCAGACCCAAGTGTGTCTCAGGTAAATTTGATGTTCCTGACGCGGTGCTAATGATCCCGCTTCACACAACCGAACAAAAGCTGGTCGTTCTTAGAGAATACCGGGTATCCCTGGCAGGCTTTCAATATGAATTCCCGGCAGGTTTGATAGACAAGGGCGAAACCATCCAGGAGGCTTCCCAGCGTGAGCTCATGGAAGAGACCGGGCTGACCCTGAAACGCATCACCGGCATTAGTCCACCCCTTTACAACACGGCCGGCCTGACCGATGAATCGGTGGCTATAGTTCATTGTGAATGTGACGGTGTTCCTTCCACCGACGAAAACCAGGGGACCGAAACCATCGAAGTATACCTCCTGTCCCCTGCCGATGCATCCCGAATCATCGCTGATGCCAATGCCATGTGTGACGTCAAATTGTGGATGGCCCTGAATCACTTCATAGGCCAAGGGGTTGATATGTCACTCTAAAAAACGAGTTCGTCGCTTTTCACGAAATGCCGGGTTAAAGCTGTGACCTGAACAGATCCACCGAGCGAATGGAAATGTCGAGAAGGTCGGCAATTTTCCATTTTGCCCGTATGCCCTTGGGGCTGCCGGCAACAGATGTAACCATTCCGATGCCCAGATCTTCACGGATCGGACGCATTACCTCTTCGTCGGTCAGATCCAGGGGATCGACCTTCAATCTGCCGGCCACATATGCCTTGGCTTCATTGATTTTCATTTTGCGGGTTATTTGCATCCAAGCGACCAGATCTCCGGAAGTTCGGATGCCTCCCATGCATGAAGCCAGAATATGTGCCATGTGCATCCCAAAAGGGTCACCGACGCCAATCTACAATCCGTCTGCTTTACCGATTTGTACGAGGGCCTTGGAGACCCGTGTGACGCTGTCAATGGGTGTCTGCTCCATCATGGGGATGCCGCAGACGCCCATTCCCACGTTGGCATGCACGGGGATAGGGGACGTCGCGGTGGTTTTCTTGAGAAAGGTAATCGTTCTCGAAAGATTCCAGGCCACCGATTGTGTCGTATTGGTGCCGATGGCAAGACCAAAGACATCTGCACCTGCGTCGGAAACGACCTTGGCTTGTTCGTGAGGGTATAGACCGGCCAGGCGTTGGTCTCTGTAGGTCACATCACCGTGCATGCCGATGACGAATTCTCCGGAAGCACCCATGACGATCGGCATGTCCGGAACGGCTTGTTTCAGCTTTTCCACGGCCCTGAGCGCTGCCAGGAAATCAGCATCACCTGCCGACCCCGAGGTGTCGAAATTGAGCCCTTCACATCCCACCTCGGCCATTTTTTTTCCAACATAAACCAGGTCTCTGGTGAGGTGCTCGGCAGCATCTTCCTGCGCCTGAAGCGCCTCGGTAATTTTACCGACCGGGAGAAGCTCCGAAGGGTTTGGACAGGGGCCATCCGGTTGAAAATAAAGACCCATGTTGGGTTGCGCCCCGTAGAAAAGGGGTGCAGTCGACACCATGGAAATATTGTAATAATCATTTTTTTCAAAATTCACGATCGATTTGACCGGCTTGAAAGAATAATCACTGTGCCCGATGGATGTCGTGTCTCCGCCGCAGGCACGTTCATAGGTCAAAACGGCCTGCATCCGGCTCATGGGAATACCCACACCCCCACCATCCTGTCCCGAATAAAAACTCATGCTGCACCCGTCATCGGTGACAATGACTTCTTCTCCGGGCTGAACGCTGACAATCCTTGAGGGATCTGCCATGATGTCGAAAAGCTGTTTTCGTTCTTCGTCTGTCAATTCCGGAATATCGGTTCTTTTGGCGGCATCTGCCGTGCCTTCGTCAATATCCGCTCTAACATCGGATGTTGACAGCCATACCCGCTCGCCGTCACCCATTCTGGTTAGAATTCGATTCTCCATATCTTTTCCTCAACTCCCATTACCCATATCCGTCTCTGTATCTTTCACAATACGCCGGATTCCAGCCAGCACGTCGGGCGGAAGCGGCTCCGGGAAATGATTTTCCAGGATGTTGCGGACCTTATGAAGTGCCCTTGTATAGCTGTCAATGGCGCCGTCCATCTCCCAGGCGCTCCGCATTCTTCTATCGATGATTTCCGCCCTCGATTGTTCCCGCATGTGCTGAAATGTGTGAATATGCGCCAGGAAATCTCCAAAAGGCCCGATCTCCTGGATGACATCCAGGGCAATGGTCTCTTTACTGACGGGAATGCCGTTGATGGTATGTTTTATCATACGAGCAAATTCGCAGTCGAGAGCCAGCTGGGCAAGATCGAAGGTGATGCCACTTTCTAGCATCCCCGGACCGTAAATCATATCGGCGCCTGCCAATGCGGGTATCAGTCCGGTGAGTGTCTTCTCGTGGCCCATCTGGCTATCTGATATTTTGCCGTCGCCCTATCCACCGGCAACATAACTGGGTAACGCATAATAGCGTGCCAGTCGGGCCACGGCTCCACTGATGAGTGCGCACTCGGGTGTGCCCACCGATGCTTCGCCCAGTTTCAAATCCATTGCGGTGGTGGAACTTCCGTAAATCACGGGAGCCCCCTTGTGCGTTAACTGAGAAAGCGTGATACCACCCAGGATTTCCGCATTGTGCGTCACCAGAGTGCCGGCAAGGGTTGCAGGGGATGTGGCCCCGGCCATGGCCATGGACAATATATTGCAAACAACATTGTTTCTGGCGGACTCCATGATGATCTCGCAGCATTCCTTGATCAGCTTCAAAGGGCTCACCGGGCAGGTTGTGAAGGATACAATGGGGCGTTCCGTCAGCCGCTTGGCGCCGCCAACAATGATGGAGGCCATTTCGATGATCTTGTTCAGCAGTTTTCCGTTGCCGGGTCCGAAAGCGCAATGTTTGGTGGTGTTGGTGAGGAATGCTTCGGCATTGTGCAGAGGAACGGTCTCCTGGGGCATGTCATGGGCGCCGATGGCTTTTTCGCAGAAATCGATTTCATCCAGATAATCGATGACTCGTGCGACATCTGCAAGATCCTGTTTTACCGGTGACCTGTTTTCGCCGGTGTATGGGTCATTAATTTTTACGCCCTCGCTGAAATTGGTGAAGTGAACGCGATTTTCTCCAAGCACCAGGTCGTGTTTTGGGTCGCGACCGGCGAGTAGAATTTTTGAAGGGGCAGATTGAATAGCCGTTTCCACCAGCCGCGGTGGTATCTTGACAATGCCGCCATTTCGATCCACCCGTGCACCGGCTGCCTCAAAACAATCCATGGCCGCAGTATTCTCGATAAAAAGACCCGTTTGATCAAGAACTTGCAGGGTGCTGTCGTGGAGTTCATCCAGCTCTTTATCGGACAGGATATCCATGTGGAGCCCTTTAACTGTGGAGGGGCTCAAACACGACTGATTCAATTTGTTTTTCATTCGCATGTTACTCCATACTGGGGTTAGCTGTGTCGTTCCCGGCGCTGACACTAGTTAGTGTCCGTCCAGAAATGAGGATTTTT
>JAOZSO010000403.1:0-3762 GCA_029939655.1 Desulfobacterales bacterium | reverse complement strand
AGGACAAGGTCGATTTCCTCTCCTGATGAGGTCCGGTAGAAACTTGCCCGGTACTCAGGCCTCATGGCCAGGATCTGTTCGAGACAGAACCCTTCCCAGGATGTCCCGACTACCGGATGACCAAGGAGGTCTTCCAGGCTGTCAATTTCAAGCAATGTGTGCAGAATACCGGAATCACGCAGGTAAATTTTATGAGATTTAACAAGACGTTTCTTGATGTTTGCTGCATAGGGAGGCAAGGCGCGAACCATATAGGTTTGGGTCAGTATTTCAAGGTATCTTTTTATTGTAGGATGTGTGACGCCTAAAGCCTGTCCGAGCTTTGAGTTGTTCATAAGCTGACCATGATAATGGGCAAGCATTGTCCAGAACCTTCTCATGATGACTGAGGGTATCGTAAAACCGAATTGCGGGATATCACGTTCGAGAAAGGTCCTGATAAAATCCTCTCTCCAGGTAATGCTGATGGTGTCGGACCGGGCAAGAACTGCTTCGGGAAAACCACCCCGGAACCATAATTTGGTCGGATCCCCATCCTGGGTCAGTGTTGTGGCAGCCAGTTCGTCATATGTAAATGGGGTCAGCTCAATATAATGAATACGGCCGGCCAGAGTTTCAGAGCTGCGCCGTATCAGATCCTGCGATGCCGAACCGAGAAGGAAAAAAGCCCCCGGTCTTCTGTTCTCATCTACTGCAACACGAAGTATGGGAAAGAGTTCAGGACCCATTTGAACCTCGTCGATGCAGATGAGTTTCTCTTTCTGAGTATGGAAAAAAAACTCAGGATCATAAAGCTTGCGAAAGTCTGAAGGTTTTTCCAGATCCAGAAAAACCGTATCTTCTCTCCCGTTGACAATATGTCTCGCCAGGGTGGATTTTCCGCACTGACGGGGACCGAGCAGTGCTGTAACGGGAAACGAATGCAAAGAGGATCTAATTTCGTTTTCCAGTCGCCGAGGTATATATCTTTGTAAATTGAAACCCATGCATTCAATTTACAAGGTTACCGGCATTTGTCAAGTCCAAAATTATAACAGGGTCGAAGAATTGCCAAACTTGCGAAGCCGGGAACCAATTATTGTTATAATTATGGTCGGGATGGCTGGATTTGAACCAGCGACCCCAGCGTCCCGAACGCTGTGCTCTACCAGACTGAGCCACATCCCGACACGGTTGCGGTGTCTTTTTTATTTCACTGAAATTGCAATGTCAAGCCCTAATAAAATCGCGCAGCGATTTTATTTGATGCGGCTGCGCCGCTAATTTTCCTACGATATTTAAAATTCGAAATCCCATTAACCTGGTTTTGATCATTGGAGTTTGAAATTTGGATATTGTTTTTGTTTTGTTATTTGGTGTTTCGAGCTTATAAAAAAACCACACCCTGGTATAAAAAATCTTATCCATATTCATGAAAGAATCAGGTAAGATAAGGGTTTGAAAGAATAATGGTTTCATCCCTCGCAGGGCCTATGGATATAATCTGGATCGGGGTTTCCGCAATTTCCTCGATCCGTCTCAGGTACTTTTTCGTATTCTCCGGCAGATCATTGTAATTGCGAATGCCGGAAATATCCTCCGACCATCCGGGATGTGTTTCATAAATCGGCTTACATTCGCCGAGTATTTGGAGGTCGCCGGGGAAATAATCGAGCGTTTTCCCCTGATACTCATAACCGGTACAGATGTTGAGCGAGTCCAGACCGCCCAGGACGTCCAGTTTGGTTACGGCCAGCCCGGTCAATCCATTCAGTCGGACGGCATTGTTGAGAATAACCGTATCAAGCCAACCGCATCGCCGTCTTCTTCCGGTTGTAGCACCGAATTCAGCACCTTTTTCCTGGATGGTATCGCCGATATCATCAAAAAGTTCTGAAGGGAAAGGCCCACGTCCCACCCGGGTCGTATATGCTTTGACGATTCCGATGACATGCTGAATTTCCTTCGGTCCAATTCCTGCACCGCAGCAGGCATTCCCGGACAAGGTATTGCTCGATGTGACAAAGGGATAGGTGCCATGGTCGATATCCAAATGGGTTCCCTGGGCCCCCTCGAACAAAATCTGCTTTCCGGTTCTCAAGGAACGATGCAGTTCAACGGAAATATTTCCGACATAGGGTGCCAGACGGGCTGCATAGGCAGTGTAGGTGTCGATGATTTCATCTGCTTTAAGAGATGCTGCAGACAGGTATTTTTCTAAGGTGAAGTTTTTCTCTTCGAGAATACTTTTCACCCTTTCGGCAAAAATGTTCGAATTTGTGAGTTCGATAAAACGGATGCCCCGGCGGCTCGCCTTATCTTCATAGCAGGGGCCGATGCCGCGACCGGTGGTGCCGATCTTGTTGTTGCCTTTTTTGATCTCACGGGCGTGGTCAAGGCTCTTATGATATGGCATGATGACGTGGGCTTTTTCACTGATTCGTACCTGATCGGGTCCGACGGATATGCCATGGTCGCTCAGATAGTCGAGCTCTTCCAGGAGAACGCCTGGATCTATCACCATGCCGTTTCCAAGGTAGCAGGTTTTTCCCTGCAGGATCCCGGAAGGTACCAGATGGCTGATAAACTGCTTGCCCTGAACAACCATGGTGTGGCCGGCATTGTTTCCGCCCTGAAACCGCACCACAACATCAGCGTGTTCGGCAAGGAGGTCCACGACCTTTCCTTTTCCCTCATCCCCCCACTGGGTTCCAATGATAACAACGTTAGACATTACTGACTCCTTATAGAGCGTTTATTTTTAAAAAAATCCTGCATGAGGTGCCGGCAGGTGTCTTGACAGACGCCCCCGATGATTTGGAGGCTATGATTCAGGCGATTGTCCTGTGCAAAATTATACAGGGAGCCGGCAGCTCCCCATTTAGAATCCTTTGTACCAAAAACAAGTGTCGATACCCTGGCATGAATCATAGCACCCATGCACATTATACAAGGCTCAACCGTAGCATACAGCACGGTGCTTAACAACCGATAATTATGTGTTTGGGCCGCTGCATCCCGTAACACCAGAATTTCGGCGTGTGCGGTGGGATCCGAAAGAAAAATGGGCTGGTTATGAGAGGCGGACAGGATATGTCCCCCTGAGTCAACCAGCACGGCACCCACCGGCACCTCACCTTTCTTTTCAGCTTTTCGGGCTTCCTGAATGGCTATTTCCATGTAATCAGCGTGATTCATAAATTGCTTTCGTTGTCATTGGATAATCTGCAATATTGGTTGATAACGAACATAAAATCCGAACCCAGATAAACCGAAAAAGAAAAAGTATTTTTTATCACGAAAACACGAAAGTATGAAAACACGAAAAAACCAAGATTTTTTTCGTGTTTTCGTGATTGATTTTAGTTTTTTGTCACAAATACACTGATTTTACAATTAAAGTACCAAAACTTAAAACCCAAATACGATTCTTTATTGACATCAATATCCGTATAGCCTAAAAATCACCCCAAATTCAATTCTTTTTTGTTTGCGCCCGTAGCTCAGTTGGATAGAGTGCCGGACTACGAATCCGTAGGCCGCAGGTTCGAATCCTGCCGGGCGCACCATTAAAATCAAGGGGTTAGCTCTCATGGGGCTCAACCCCTTTTGATTTCCCTGTCACTGAGTTGCTCGCACAGCTTACCACAAATCCTGCAGTCGACAGCACACACACGTTGATGAATTCATGACGACTCAAAATATTTAAAACAGGCCATTCCATTGGTAACCCTATAATACATACGGTTTCAAGCACATAGCCATATCTGCTTGACATCATTA
>JAOZSO010000402.1:0-3764 GCA_029939655.1 Desulfobacterales bacterium | reverse complement strand
GCCTGTCGAACCGTTTAGGATTTCGAATTTCGTGCTTCGGATTTAAGTAACTACCGCCATCGGCATAGCCAAATATCTCTGACCTGGCCCATAGGACCAGGTTTTAAATGACAGAATAAAATT
This sequence comes from Desulfobacterales bacterium, assembly GCA_029939655.1. Lineage (GTDB taxonomy): Bacteria > Desulfobacterota > Desulfobacteria > Desulfobacterales > B30-G6 > B30-G6. The sequence goes on along the minus strand of JAOZSO010000402.1, from coordinate 3,641 downwards.
GCTCATTCCAGGTCGACATAATCCTCAATGATTTTCATGCGTGTCAGAAAAGGGGTTATATGGTACGACAACTCCCTATCGTCTTCATTCACCACGTGAATCATGGCATTATCTGAATATCCCTTGGCATAAAATTGAATCTGAGCCACGCCATTCGTCATTTTTCTATTGCCGGCAAACTCGACATCGAGAATACGGATTCCGTCTGAAAGGGTCAAACCGCCTGTCTCGGATTTTTCAATCATTTCTTCTGCCATCAAGGCATAGGTTACCCAAAATTTCCCATTTTCCATGTCCACGTGAAGCGTATGATCCAATTGATCCCGAATGGAGGCTTCCTTCAGATATCGAACGCTGGTTAAAAGCCATCGCGATGTCTTTTTGGTCTGGTCGACAAAAATATCGTTCTTGATTCTGGGCAAGGTTACAAAAAACATAATACTGATCAATGCTATAACCACCGTGAGCTCTATAAGCGTGAACCCCATATGACACAGTGTGCCGATAGCATTTGTACCAACCTGATTTTGTCTGATTTTCTTTTTCAATCGTGACATCACCGGCCCACACGGAACCCCAATTGAGGTTCTACCTGAATATGAATATCAGAATCTGCTAATCTATTTCCCAGCTGTTGATATCCTTGTCCTTTCCTTCGCCCCCCGGAACGCCATCTGATCCATACGAAATAATATCGTATTCCCCGTTAATGCCGGGGCTCAGGTAGATGAACTCATTTTTCCAGGGATCTTTCGGTATTTTACCTTTTTCGATGTAACCGCCTTCACGAAAGCTGTTTGACACGTTGCCGGTATCCGGGGCTGTTAGCAGTGCATCCAGTCCCTGCTCCGTTGTAGGATAGGCACCGTTGTCCAGTTTATATAATCGAAGACTCGTTTCCAGGCTCGCGATGGTCAATTTAGCCTTGAGCTGTTTGGCTTCCTCCGGTCGCCCCATAATCCTGGGCACGATCAGGCCTGCCAGTATTCCGAGAATAACAATGACAACCATCAACTCAATCAGGGTAAAACCGCAGCTATTTTTAACAACTTTCTTTGTCGATAAACACATGATTCCTCCTTGGTATTGCAAGTGAGAACTATCCATGGATCGCGCAGTTCACATGATCAACTGATTCATTTCAAAAATTGGCAGGCAGATGGACAGAACGACGAATCCGAGCACAACACCCATGACGAGAATCATCACCGGTTCCAGGAGTGAAGTGACACTCATTACTCTCGATTCAACCTCGTTTTCATACATCGTCGCTATTTTCAACAGCAGATTCTCCAGCTCCCCACTCTGCTCGCCCACCTGAATCATCTGCAGGGACAACTGGGGGAAGGCCGCTGATGCTTCTAAAGATGTTCCAAGGCCCTGCCCCTTGCTGACTTCATCAGCTGCGTGTTCAATGGCCATGGCAATCTGCGTGTTTCCGGCAATATTCCTAACGATTTCAAGAGAAGTCAACAGGGTAACACCGTTTTCCAGAAGTGATCCCAACGTCCTTGTAAACCGTGCCACCGCCAGTTTTTGGAATATCGGTCCAAAAAGGGGCAGCTTTAATTTCGCTTTATCGACCATATGACGCCCGGTGGTTGTTTTTGTGAAACTTCGGAAACAGAACCAGATTAAAATCAGAACCACGAGCACCCCCCACCAGAAATTTTTGAAAAAATTGCTGACATCGATCAAAATAATGGTGGGTAGCGGCAGAACCTGCTCCATGTCTGTGAATATAGAAGTGATGTTCGGAACGATGAACGTAATGAGCAGAAAGAGCACCAGGATACCGACACCTGCCATCAGGATGGGGTATGCCAAGGCCGACTGAATTCGCGTTTTAAGTGCCTGCTGTTTCTCGGTGATATCAGCCAGTTGTTCCAGGACAATCTCAAGAGTACCGGAGGATTCCCCTGCCCGGACCATATTTGTGTAAAGGGAAGTAAACACACCCGGATAATTGGCTAATGCCCCGGCAAAGCTGTTTCCTTCGACGATGGCTTCCTTGATCTGTGCCAGAATCGGTTTGAAGGCTTTTGACGCTGTCTGGGGAATCAAGGCACCAATGGCTGATACGAGGGGGAATCCGGCGCTAATCAATGTCGCGAGTTGACGCGTCATGGCGGCAATGTCGGTCTGCTTGACACGATAAAAAACAGAGGCCACAGACGGGGTTGCTTTTGTTTTTTGTTTGGAAAGGTCAGCCACCTCATTGATTGAAACGGGGAATTTCTGCATAGCGCGCAGTTTTTGGCGGGCCACAGGTGCACTTTCCGCATCGACAATGCCCGTGGCGCTCTTTCCATTGACGTCCAGTGCTGTATACTCATATACCGGCATTTCAAGTCACCGCTTCATGATAAATAACTATTAAGTATAATAGATAGCATATTTATTGTAAATACCATTTCTGTAAATATTTTCCTTGCAATATGACGCTGCAGTCATTAATATTCGGTAATAAAATTCAACCTAAGGTGATAAAAAATGGCCAAAGTTTTTCGGACCAGCAACCGTGAATCGAGCATTCTGTCTAAAATTGAATCCTCCAAAGAACACGCCCGTCGAATGGCATTGAAAGGCATCGTTGACTGCATCGACCCATTGAGCAATGCGATTGCCACAAAACTTATTGAAACCAACCTCGTTGAAACCACCAGTAAAAACTCACTGGAAGAACAGATCAACAATTGTCTCGACAAACTGCACCGCGCTGATGATTTCGACATCGACTATCAGGTGGCACCGCTGAGGGAGCTCATCCATCAGCCCCATGTGGTGAGCATTTATGTGACGTCCTTTGTCATCGAAAGCGTAATCAACCACAAAGACACGGTCGACATATTCGGCTCCGACGAGGAAATCTATCTGTGCATCCATCAGCAGGTTAAAAAATATTTGCCATAAATTTTCATGCTCAATCGCGCACAACGACATATGTCTACAAAACCACGTATGGTTACAGAGGATATAACTGATTTATTTGTTTGGCCCTGTTCATCCGTTTCCTGTTCGAAAACAGGGCGATTATGTTTGATCTCGGCGATATCCACGCCCTTTCCACCAGGGATATTCTCAAGTTGACGGATGTTTTTGTCACGCATACGCACATGGATCATTTTGCAGGGTTCGACAAACTGCTCCGAATTTTTCTAGGTAGAGAGAAACAGCTGCACCTGTTTGGTCCCCAAGGATTTATCCGGAATGTTGAAGGAAAACTCGGCGGGTATCAGTGGAACCTGGCGAAAAATTTTACCAACAGGTTCAACATCAAAAAAGATGCACTGGAAGCATTGGGCCTGATACCCGGACCATGGATTCAGGCTTTCAAGCAAGCCTTATACGAAAAGCAACCGCCTGATACCCCCATCAAAATCCGCAACACCGAGACTACCCGGCGATATTCTCTGGGTATGCTGAGCGACAGGATCGCCACCATTACCTCCGGACAGAAGATTAGCTACGTGACGGATATTCTCTACTCACCCGATAACCTGGACAAAATCGTCGCTTTTGCAAATGGTTCGGACCAGTTTTACTTTGATCATTCGAATTTGGATCATTCGGTATTGCCCTTCGACGTTGCTCAGGGCGGTGAGCCTGTCGAACCGTTTAGAATTTCGAATTTCGTGCTT
>JAOZSO010000401.1:0-3779 GCA_029939655.1 Desulfobacterales bacterium | reverse complement strand
CCACGGGCAAGCCCGTGGTATTCTGCGAAGGCGGATAAAACCTGAAGTGAGTGTTGAAAATGAGAAAATCTATTCAAATAGGTCTGCTGGGGTTGGGAACGGTAGGCACTGGTGTCGCCAGGATGTTGATGGAAAACAGGGAGATTCTGGAGGCGCGTGTGGGTGTGCCACTGACGTTAAAACATATCGCCGATATCGATCTTGAAAGGGATCGGGGGTTTCCACTGGATGGGTCCTTGTTGACGTCGGATGCCTTTCAGGTGGTAAATGACCCGGACGTGGACATTGTTGTCGAGATGATCGGTGGGGATGGCATTGCCAAGAAATTGATTCTGAAGGCCCTGGAAAACGGGAAATCGGTGGTCACCGCAAACAAGGCCCTCCTGGCCAAGCACGGCAACCAGTTGTTCAAAAACGCCATGGACAGCGGCGTGGACCTTGCCTATGAAGCGAGTGTGGGTGGCTGTATGCCTATCATCAAAACGTTGCGGGAGTCACTGGTAGGGAACCGTATTCAGTCCATGACAGGCATCCTGAACGGCACCTGCAATTACATCTTATCCAAAATAACCGACGAGGGTATTGAATTTGATGCCGCACTGGCCGAGGCCAAAGCCAACGGTTATGCCGAAGCCGATCCGACATTGGATGTGGAAGGCTTTGACACCGCCCATAAACTGGCGATTTTGACGGCCCTGGGGTACGGCATGGAGATCAATTTCGACGATATCTATATTGAGGGCATTTCCAAGATCACGCCGCTGGATATTGCATTTGCAGGACAGTTTGGCTACCGCATCAAGCTTCTGGCTATCACCAAGGCCGGCGATAACACGGTGGAGGCGCGCGTGCACCCGGCCATGATACCTTTTGACAACCTTTTGTCGAATGTCAACAGTACGTTGAATGCCATCACCGTCACGGCAGATGCCGTGGGCGATATTCTTTTATACGGGCACGGCGCGGGCATGATGCCGACGGCCAGCGCTGTAATCGGTGATATCGTAGATATTGCCCGGAATCTCCTGATGAACACCAGCGGACGCGTGCCCCTGATGTCTTATCAAATGGATCGTGTGAAGCAGGTGCTTGTGAAACCGATCCGGGACATCACCACCCATTACTATTTTCGTTTTTCCGCCCAGGACAAACCCGGGGTCTTATCCACCATCTCCGGAATTCTCGGCAAACACGGCATTAGCCTCAAGTCTGTAAATCAAAAGGGGCGTAAGACAGAAGGATCCGTGCCCGTAGTGATGCTGTCCCATTTGGCACGGGAAGAGGACGTCCAAAATGCCTTGGCAGAGATACGGGTCCTCGATGTTGTAAGCCGGGCACCCATGCTTATTCGTATTGAGGATGACAATTACGAAGAATGAGAATAAAGGGTTCGAGGCTCCAAGGGGGATACGAGGGTTCGAGGGTGGCTGAGAGCTTTCAGCGATTAGCACCTAACAGCCTACAGCCTAAACACCTAAAAGCCTAATAAGGGACCAAGGGTTCGAGTGAACAAACAAAGGTCACGAGGAATCAGTAAATAGAGAAAAGGATTGAGCTTAATGATGAAAATCATTTGTGCAGACATGGAAGGCATTTTTACTCCTGAAATATGGATTCGGGTTGCAAAGAAAACCGGTATCGAGGAACTAAAATTGACCACCCGGGATATTTCCGACTACGATGTCCTGATGAAAAAACGTCTGGGTATTTTGGATGAAAACGGTCTCAAACTGAAAGATATTACCGATGTCATTGAAACCATGGATCCGCTCGAGGGCGCTCTGGATTTTCTAAACTGGGCCCGGGAGCAGACCCAGATTATTGTCGTGTCCGACACCTATGTCGAATTTGCCCGGCCCCTGTTGCGAAAGCTGGGTTGGCCCACGCTTTTTTGTAACACCCTGACCATTGCCCCGGACGGGGCTATCGCCGATTACAACCTGCGTCAGAAGGACGGCAAGCGTAAGACGGTGCTGAGCCTGAAGCGTCTCAACTACCACATCCTTGCCGTGGGTGACTCGTACAATGATATCACCATGCTCAAGGAAGCGGATGCGGGCGTGCTCTTCAAGCCGCCCGAAAATGTCAGAAATGAGTATCCGGAACTGCCCGCAACCTACAATTATGGTGAACTGAAAGAGGTCATGGGGTCGCTTCTGGCCGGTGGTACCGATGCCTGACGGTAAAGGGGATGGAAGGGGAGCCGTGAAAACCCATCGAACGGAATACCGTGTCATTTATGGAGACACAGACAATATGGGGGTGGCATACCATGCCAATTACCTGCGCTGGTTCGAGATCGGCAGAGCCGAGCTGTTCAGATTCCTGGGCATGACCTATAAGTCTATCGAGGAGAAGGGCTATTTTCTGCCGGTGTCCGAGGCCTACTGCAAGTATGTCGACTCGGCCCGGTATGACGACCTGATCGTCATCGAAACCGCCGTGGACGGCAGCCTGCGGGCGGGGATGAAGTTCAATTACCGGATCCTGCGCAAAGACGATGAGGCCGAACTGGTTCAGGGTTTCACCAAGCACGCCTACATGGACAGCAGCGGCCGAGTGATTCGCCCACCGCAGATTATTACCGATGTCCTAATTCAACACGGTTTTTTATAACCGATCTTACCGCATCCGCTGCGTTACGGAACATTCGCGGTAACGGCAAGATATTTCATCACGAAATCACGAAAGTACGAAATCACGAAAAAGACCATAAAATTTTCGTGGTTTTCAGATTTCGTGTTTTCGTGATTGTTTTTTTACTATGGAATTTATAAATATTTCAGTTGAGGGATTAATAACTGGCAGACGAATCCATGTTAAAGATTGATGCGGATAAGATTGGCCTGAAATTCAACATTTATGTACAGCCCAGGTCCAGCCGAAATCAGGTTGTGGGGCTTCACGGTGACGCCCTGAAAGTGAAAATCAAGGCGCCGCCCGTGGAAGGAGCTGCCAACAAGATGTGCATCGCCGTTCTGGCCAAGGCCCTGAACGTTCCCAAATCTGCTGTCGAGATTGTTTCCGGACATAGCGCCAGGACTAAGCGCCTGTTGATTCAAACTGCACGGGTCGATGATACAGACAAGGAGATAAAACGCATTAAAATGGCCATCCGGTCTTTAGGGTCCGCACAAAAATAACTTAACGGAGTCGGCGCTCAGATTTGGATCAGGTTTGGCTCATAAAATGAAGTTATTGGTGGAATGGTTTTATTAATGGATTTGCCTTGACACCTACAGGTTTCGGTAATATATTCTTCTCTTACAAATGATGCGGGGTGGAGCAGTCTGGTAGCTCGTCGGGCTCATAACCCGAAGGTCGTTGGTTCAAATCCAGCCCCCGCTACCAAAATAATATCAAGGGCTTAGGCATTATCCTAAGCCCTTTTTTTACGCCTGTATTCGTCCAGTGGGACAATATTGGTACACCTTTCGTCCGTTTTTATTCTTTTCGCATCTGTACTCTCGGCATCTTGTTTTGATTTTGGGGCTATGCCTTCAACGTACTTCATAAACGCCTTACCATCCGAACGGGTTTTCTCAGGTATCCAGGCATAATACCGCTGAAAAATCATCTGCAACGAGGAATGACCCAACATATTCTGTACCCAACCGACATCCTCACCCACAGAAAGCATCATAGTGGCGAACGTATGCCTTGTTTGAATGGGAGGGCGATAATCAATACCCGCTTTCTCCAATGCAGGCATCCACACTTCCTTACGGATGTGGTCTGGGGTCATACGTCTTCCATCCACGGTCAAGAATATGTGTTTC
>JAOZSO010000400.1:0-3782 GCA_029939655.1 Desulfobacterales bacterium | reverse complement strand
AACTGCCCAAGGAAAAACTGGTCTATGGACCGATGCAGATTGAAGCCAGGGTGGATCAGCAAACGGAAATTTCCCGGGAATTGAGTCTGTGGGGGCAGAGAGGTTCCCGAGTCATCCGGGGCAATCTATTGGCTATTCCCGTCAGTGAGACCTTTATCTATGTGGAGCCGGTATATCTGGAAGCCATCCAGGAAGAAAGCCAAATGTCCCCAACCGACACCCCTCAATCCGGTACTGCGGTAAAACCCCAGCGAGCAAGTGCGCGCGTCCCCCGGCCCGAAGAATCAAGAGCTGCTTCCCTGCCGGAACTCAAAAGGGTCATCGTCGCTTTTGGCAATCGCCTGATTATGGAGGAAACTCTGGACAGGGCCTTGAGCCGTATCCTGGATGTTGAAATAACCCCGAAACAGCCGGCTTCCCTGGTTATCCCGCAAATAGAGGGTGAAGGATTATCCAACCTGGGTGTGATGGCCCTGGACCATTATACGAAAGCCAAGACACATCTGCGTAATGGCGATTGGACCGGTTACGGGAGGGAACTGGAAAACCTGGAAAAAATACTTAAAGAACTATCCGGAATAGAGAAAACTGAATAAAGGAGTTTGGCCATGCAGATAATGCAACATTCAGCCCATCTGGACCAGATGATTCGTCAAACGCGCGCTCATCACGTAACTTTAAGTACAATGGCCGATAGAAAGGCTAATATGATGCTGACCATTGCATCTCTGATGATACCACTTTCTACAGGGTTTCTGTATGAAGAACGGTCTCATCTGGCTGCCGTTACTCTGATCGGGTTCTGCGTTCTGACCATAGTGATGGCGGCATTTGCAGCAATGCCTAAAATAAAGACCGGCAACAAGTTAGACTCAGGGCCTGATCTCAACAATACTTCATTTAATCTATTGTTTTTTGGATCCTTTACTATCATGAGCTATAGCGAGTATAAAAATGCCATGGAAACAATGATGAATGATTCAAACGCAGTTTATGAAACCCAGATTCGTGAAATATATACTATGGGACAGTATCTGGCCCGGAAAAAGTACAGGTTTGTCCGGTTATCCTATTTATTTTTTATTGCCGGCATCTTAACCAGCTCGTCTATCTACATCGTAGGGTCATATGCCTGACCCTGCATTGTTCCTAATTTAGTGGTAATAGGATATGAGAAGTGTATGTTTATGATATGAATAGGAGGATCTCAGATGGTCAGGAAAAAGAAATTAAAGAAGAATCAGAGTACTCACCTGAATATAGAACTGTCTTCTGATCTGTTTCTATCGATCAAAGGCGTTAAGGGTATTTTTCCAAGTTACCTCATTGGTGTGAAGCCTGATGCCTTCGTCATTATCAAAACGCCTACCATCATAAGCAGTGAGGATCTCTTATTAGAAGGAACATCTTTGGTTGTACGTTACACCCACTTGGGCGACGTTTACAGATTCAACACATCTATTCTGGGAGAGAACGAAGATCCTTTTAAGGTGACGTTTTTATCCTATCCTGACGTGGTTGAAAAAATAGAGTATCGTGATTCTCCAAGGGTTAGTAGCTATATCCCGGCAGCCCTAATATATAAGAATATTGAGGTAAAAGGTATCGTCACCGATATCAGTGTCGCTGGATGCAAGTTCAGAACAGATTCCATTGATCAAATGGAGGAGCTATTAATAAAAAAAGAGGGGGATGTTACCTTGCATTTTCCTGTATTAGGTCTGGATGGAATTAGAGAATTTAAGGGAAAAATAAAGAAGGTAGCATTTGATAACGATCTTGCATTGGGCATTGGCTTTCGTAAAGTTGCCGATGATTTCCGTAATGTAATAGAATCATATATAGAAAGTACGATAGAGTACAGGGCTAAATTAATTTGACCGTGGGTATTAAACGCGAATGCGTTCTGCAATAGCGTCACCCATTTCGGATGTGTTTACTACTGTTGACGAATCACTTGCGATGTCACGGGTGCGAATGTCATCCGCGAGAGCGGCATAAACAGCTTTCTCTACTGCTGCGGCTGCCTTGTCCTGATTCAGGCTGAATCGCAGCATCATGGCGGCAGACAGGATCTGAGCAATTGGATTAGCAATGTTTTTACCGGCAATATCGGGTGCTGTGCCACCCGCGGGTTCGTATAACCCGAAACCTGTTTCGTTCAGACTGGCTGAGGCCAAAAGCCCCATGGATCCGGTGAGCATGGCACATTCATCTGAAAGAATATCCCCGAACATGTTTCCGCAGAGCAACACGTCAAACTGATGAGGGTTCTGGATTAACTGCATGGTCGCGTTGTCGACGTAGATATGATTTAAAACGACCTCAGGAAATTCGCGACCGACCTGGGTGACAATTTCCCGCCACATGACCATCGTAGTCAGGACGTTGGCTTTGTCAACAGAGGTGACTTTTTTACGCCGTTTCATGGCATAGCCAAAGGCCATTCGGGCGATACGTTCAATTTCGCTGCGGGTGTAGATCATCGTGTCGAAAGCCTTCTCATCTGCGCCTGTTCCTTCACGCCCTTTGGGCTGACCAAAATAAATACCGCCTGTCAGTTCCCGGACACACAGGATGTCAAAGCCATTTTTCACGATTTCCGGCCGAAGGGGACTATTAGCGGCTAACGATGGAATCATCGATGCGGGTCGAAGATTGCAGAATAGATTAAATCGTTTTCTAAGCGGAAGAAGAGCAGCGCGCTCGGGCTGTCTTTCCGGAGGAAGCGTTTCCCATTTTGGGCCGCCCACAGAGCCGAACAGCACGGCATCGGCATTCTCACAGATTGCAATAGTCTCCTCGGTAAGCGCCTCTCCATGTCTATCGATGGAAATACCGCCGACGTCGGCATAACGATATGTCAATTCAAGGTCAAATTGCTTCTGAACGGTCTCCAAAACCTTGGTCGCTTCCGTCATGACTTCGGGCCCGATGCCGTCACCGGGCAGGATGGCTATGGTATGCATATATATTACCTCAGAATTTGTCTTTTTTACATCAGGCAACGATAATAGTGGTCTATGTTATATATTGCTGCCAGTGGGTTGTGGCCGAGTAAACGATCTTTAACTGCTAGGACGGTGCAGGGAGCCTCTGCATACTTGAAAAACAGAGAATCATGGCCAACACATAAACCAATAAGCACATTAAAATCGGATTTTTCCTTATTCAGGACCATGGCCTGTAAGACAGGATTGCACATGGCCTCTTCTGCGGTTGGATCGATCTGCTGATCTTTATCGATACCAATGAGACCCTTGGGGGTTCTGCCCACCTTGCAGACCACTGAGATTACGTCAAACCCTCTATTTGAAAAAATCTTTTCAACAACGCTTGCCTCTTTTTCCAAGCCGATACAGAAAGCAATACCGAGGCGTTTATAGCCCATCTTCTCAGCAAACTCCATGATTTCCTCGATACGTGTTTTTTGGGCTCTGACATGCGCGTATCCGAGACCTCGATTCATATATCCGTCTGCTTCCTGAATAGAGGCCTGTCTGGCAAATTCTCGGATACCATTGATATCATCGAATTCCTTCAGACTTTGTTCCAGGCATTCAGGCATATTTCTTGTGGGGCAGAAATTGGGAGCTTTACCTTCTTCTGTGCGGCAAATCCGGTCTGAGATTTTATAAGGGCATCGGGCGCAATTTGGCGCTTCATATTGCATGGCAAATTCCTCGATTTTACGGGACTATAAACAAAAAAATAGGTGTATATCACGGCCGATGTTTAATCCCTGTGCGACCGTGAAAAACTCGTTCTAAGTGTCTGTAATA
>JAOZSO010000399.1:0-3802 GCA_029939655.1 Desulfobacterales bacterium | reverse complement strand
TTGTCAAAATACCGTTCCGGTTACACCGAAAAGGGGATTCCATATTTTTTTCAAAAGGACTCCGATATTGTAAAATAAATGTAAAGTATTAGAAATGCGTTATACTTCGACGCGGATATGTATTACAGTACCCAATAACCCAAATTGGAATGATCAATAAGCATGGTAACGAGTATCAAGCAATATAGCATCGGTGAAGAGATTGCAAACAGCATTACACATGGGATCGGTATCGTACTGGCGATTGCCGCATTGGGGATCCTGACCGCATTTGCAGGCGCATACGGTGATGTCCGGCACGTCGTCAGTGTCAGTATTTACGGTACGACACTGGTGCTTCTTTACACGGCGTCCACGCTTTACCACAGCATTCAGAACCCCCATGCAAAAGGCATTTTGCAGGTCCTGGATCATTCTGCCATATACCTGCTAATTGCGGGAACCTACACGCCGTTTACTCTGGTGAGCCTCCGCGGTCCATGGGGCTGGTGGCTCTTTGGCGTGATTTGGAGCTTTGCGGTTCTCGGAGTAGTATTTCAACTGTCCCTGCTGAGACGCTGGCGCGCAGTGTCCCTATGTTTGTATATTGGAATGGGCTGGGTGGTGGTGGTGGCAATCAAGCCGTTGATTGTATCTGTCGCAACCGGCGGCATCGTTTTTCTCGTTTTGGGTGGACTGGCCTACACGGCCGGTATTCTGTTCTATTGCTGGGAAAAGTTGAAATATCACCATGCCATATGGCATCTTTTTGTACTGGCCGGAAGCATCCTTCATTTCTTTGCCGTGTTATTCTACGTCGTACCGATTCCGGGTTAATAATAAAAATTATTCTCCCAACTAGTTGGGAAAAAGGGTCCAAGGATTCAAGGATTCAAGGGGTCAAGTGTTTGTTTTCAAAGGAGTTGATCCATTTAGGTATAAATAGATGACTCAATCCTCCCCATCCATAGAAAGTATCGGTCAGGATTTTTTTGCTGCATCGGCCGACCAATTCCCAATCGCTTCAGCCAGCGATGAATTCTTCTATTTTCCTCAGGTAAGGCCTCAGAAAAGAGACTGGTCCCGCTGGGATACTTTTTCATAAAGTGCCGTAAACAGTTTTGCAGATAAACTTGCAGGGTATGAAAGTGCCCTTGACGCATTTGGACACCGGAATGAAGATACGGTTCAACAGGATCTTGAGACGCAGATTGACCTTTCGTTTTTGACACGCGCCGTTACAACCCTCAGGGAACAATTGACAGAGGTCCGCACCTGGGAAAAGCAACCCACCTTCTATCTGACCATTGCATGTATGGGCATTGCAGAAGCCCTGGAATCAGAAGACCCATCAGCCGGTGCTGCACGCGTTGAAACCCTGCCTGCTTTTCGCATGCCTGAAAGCCTGGTGGAAAAAATTTTCCGACGTTATTTGAACAGTCGCCTCCCCGGGAATGATTTTGCTTGATCTCCCTGACAAAAACCATGTCATGGAAAATTTCAAGTCGTATGCCTATCACAAGACAAAGGATCAATTAGAAGTCATTCGTGACCGTAAACTGGAAGAGAATGTCATTTATTGTCGAGAGAGGGTCATGATGGCCTCTGGTGAATGTATTCGAGACAATGTCTATAATACGAGACTATACAGCCAACGACGTATTCAAGACATTCTGCAGGATATTGGATTTCATGATGTCCGGTTTAAAACCGATTTTATGCGCCGGGATAAACTCGGTGATTACGGGTGTATGACCAACCGCATGATTGTTTTGGCAAGCAAAAGATGAAATAATTGTTGCAAATCAGAGCTTCCTCGCCTACCTATCCCCTAAGTTTCATAAAATCGGACGAGCCGTTACTATTTTCGGATCATCTCCCGATTAGTTGTAGGAATGTCAGAAGGATTCTTCCGCTTGCTTAGGATTATACAATTAGGATTCAAGGGGTCAAGGGTTCCAGGGGTCAAGTGATACGAAGTGAAGCATTAGCTCTAAATGCTATAAAGTTTCAAAGACCTAAAGTGAGCGTTTCAAATTTTAAGAATATGGAAATTAGAAATATTTTCAAAGGATGAACGTTATGGATTGACATCTTAGATACGAAGATGCGCTGTTTTCATTCCCTCTAATATAGCCAACGGGTATGGAAGGAAAACAACAGCTGATTACATTAGAAAACAAACACTTGGATCCTTGACTCCTTGGATCCTCGAACCCTTTTCTCCAACTACATTGGAGAAGAATCTTATTTTAATGGAGTGGGAGCATGTCAGACAAAATTAAAAATGAAGAAAATGACCCGGAAGAAGAAAGTTTTGCCGATCTTTTCGAATCGTACAGCGCAGGTATGAGTGACGATCTTCAGCTTGGTGACAAGATTTCCGGCAAGATCATATCCATAGGAAAGGACGCCGTCTTTCTGGATATCGGCACCAAGGTGGACGGTATTGTGGAACGGGCAGAACTGTTGGACAGCGATGGGAACATACCGTTTGCGGAAGGCGATGACATTGAACTGTATGTGGTGGCACGAGATGACCATGAAATACGCCTTTCCAAAGCCATTTCCGGCATCGGCGGTGTGGAAATGCTGAGAGAAGCGTTTCACAGCGCCATTCCCGTGGAAGGAAAAGTACAGGCTACCTGCAAAGGTGGGTTTAACGTGGAAATACTTCAACGGCGGGCGTTCTGCCCCATCAGTCAGATGGATGTCGAATATGTTGAAACGCCGGAAGATTATGTGGGCCAGGGGTATGAGTTTTTAATTACGCAATTTGAGGATAACGGCAAAAACATCGTGGTTTCCCGTCGAAAGATCTTGGCCAAGGCCAGGGAAATAGAAATAGCATCTTTCCTGAGTACCTTGAAACAAGACGATGTTGTCGAGGGGCGCGTCACCAAGCTCATGCCATACGGGGCATTTGTCGAGCTGATCCCGGGCCTGGAAGGCATGGCACACATTTCGGAATTGAGCTGGTCCCGGATGGAAAAACCCGAGCAGGTGGTTCAAACCGACGACAGGGTGTTGGTGAAGGTCATCGGCATCACAGACGGTGAAAAGAAAAACACGAAAAAAATTTCTCTTTCCATGAAGCAGGTGGACGAAGACCCGTGGAACCAGGTGTCGGAAAAATTTAATACGGGAGACAAGGTCAACGGCACCGTTACCCGTTGTATGGATTTCGGCGTATTTGTTGAGATCTCGCCGGGCATAGAAGGGCTGGTTCACATCAGTGAAATGAGTTTTGTCAAGCGTGTGGTGAAGCCCGCAGATGAGGTGACACCGGGGGAAACCATTTCTGTTTTGATCAAGGATATCGATCCCAGAAAACGCAGGATATCTCTCAGCATGCGCGACACTCAGGGGGATCCGTGGCTCGAGGTTTCGGATAATTTCAGGATCGGTCAGGTCATCACGGGAACACTGGAAAATAAAGAAGCCTTTGGCTATTTCGTGACCCTGGCACCGGGGATTACCGGCCTGCTGCCGAAATCGAAATTCAACCTGGCTGAAAAACCCGGCCGCCTGGAACAACTCAAGCCCGGCGAGTCGCTCAGCGTCAGCGTGGCGGAGATAAACGCTGGGGATCGGAAGATTACCCTGGTACCGGGTGATGCGGCGGAAGAAGGCGGCTGGAAGGATTATTCACAAAATACCAAGGCAGAGCCCATGAGTGATCTGGCCATAAAGCTCCAGGCGCTCATGGATTCCAAGAAGTAAAAAAACGGGATTATAACCCAAAAGAAGGTTGGTGGTATCGCGGAAGGATAATCCCTGTGCGAACGTGAAAAACTCGCTCCCAAGAGACCGTAATGCCGAA
>JAOZSO010000398.1:0-3809 GCA_029939655.1 Desulfobacterales bacterium | reverse complement strand
ATCATAAGTTGAGTGTGCATAAAATTAATCCCTTACAGGATTAAATCAGTGCCGGCCCTTTGGACCCGGGTATCTATTCCTCCACCCGCATGGCCTCAACCGGCTGCATCCTTGCCGCCACCATGGCGGGGTAGAGAACGCCTGCAAGACTTAAGACGCAGCCAACACCGGTTGCCAGGCCCATGGACCCAAGCATGTCCCCCCAGTCGATACTTACTATAGCAGGGATGCCATATTGAATAACACCGGATGTGATGGCAAAGAGGGCTCCCAGGAGTGCGCCGAGCCCCGCACCTACCAGGCCCTGCATGCCGGCTTCCAGAAGAAACAGCCGCATGATAAAACGGTCCAGGGCACCCAGGCACTTCATGGTGCCTATTTCTCTGAACCGCTCGGTCACCGACATGAGCTGGGCATTGACAATGCCCACAACGCACACCAGCAGTGATAGAAAAACGATCCATCTCTGTTTGGGTGTGTTTTCTACCTGGTCTCCTGTGGGTTGTACATCATATCCCGAGCGGGTCACCTGCTGCCGTACGTCGGCATCCCCAGTGGCGAGAAGGCCGTTGACAACATCGATATTCACATTGGTATAGCATAAAAATGCCACAGCCAGGACCAGGCTGAGGGTGGTTATCATGGATCGGACAAAGCGAACACGGATACTCTTGAAGGCGATTTCAATTGATTTCCCGAACGGCAGCACCACCTGACGTTCGATGTGCCCGAAAGACGATTTTTCCTGTTGACCGGTCGGCATGTTTTTGATCCTTCGGAATAATAATATTGCGTCAGCGATGTTATTGATAGCAGATTTTTTCAATTTTGAGAACAAAATAAACTCCAAGGTTGCAATCTTGGAGTAAAAGTGGCTTTTAGATCATACATGACTATGTTAACGTGTGATACGGGAAAAATTTGTTTTAGGCACAAGCGAAATTTAAACCACAAGTGGCTTTCAGGGGAATAAATCAGGGATATATCCATGGCGAAATCAGAGGTTCATCCGGGTCACAAATTTGAACAATGGCAGGTTTGGCCCGGCAGTTATGACAACCCGCCGGCTGACGGTCTGTATTCCTTTCCCGACCAAACGGGTTTGACAATTTCACCGGAAACCCCCATCGCTTCCATGGGCTCCTGTTTTGCGAGAGAGATCCGCAAATCGTTGATCAAGGAGGGATATGCCTATATTTCGGAAGAGGTGGAACATCCGGCATCAGTTCATGCCAGTGCGGCCTGGGAAAGAACGTACAATACATTCGCCATGCGACAGATATTCGAGTATACCTTTGCTTCTTTCACACCCGATATTCGCTGGTGGACAGCACCTGAGTCAGGCAAAATTCAGGATCCTTATCGCCGGATTATTCTATATGATTCCATTCCGGCGGCGGAAAAGGATTTCAGCCACCACCTCATCTGCAGCCGACGCGCGCTAAGAAGAGCCCGGGTTCTTATCCTGACCCTCGGGCTTACGGAGATATGGGAGGATACAATGGATGGCGCCGTTATCTGTCTCCCCTCAGGCCCCTATGTCAAGGAAGGCGGCAGTATGGATAGGTATCGGTTCCGGGTCAGCCGGTACGTGGAGAACCTGCACAACCTGGAAAGGATCCACGCGTTGATGTCCCGGCACAATCCTGAATGTCAGCTTCTTGTCACGGTTTCGCCGGTGCACCTCTGGGCCACGTTTCGTCAGGATCTGGATGTGATCAGTGCCAGCTGTAACTCCAAATCCACACTACGTGCAGTAACGGATGAATTTGTTTCCCGACATGAGAATGTGTATTATTTTCCGGCATTTGAAATGGCAACGATCTACCGTATGCTCATGGGACAAACCTATTTTGCAGAGGGCAAGGAAAATTTTCATGTCAACAAAGATACTGTGACGTTTATTATGCAACAATTTTTCCGGCTATATTCGACTTAACGTGAGGGCTTACAGTTTAAAGACGGATATTATGAAAGATGAGCAGAAGATGAAACCGGATGCCGCCACCATGACGAGAGACCAATTACTGAAGGCCTTAGAAAAGGCTGTGAGGTATCCGCACAAACATGTTCACAAGGGACGCTTGATTGTGTCACCAAAAGCATATGAAACGCCCGGCCTGGAAACGAATCTGGCCATCAGCCCGTTTTCCATATTTGACTGTACCGGATCTATACGGATAGGCCCGTGGTGTAATATCGGACCACGTGTACGGATCTACACCCACGATACGATTCATTTGGGGAAACAACCGCTGGCTCTGCTGGAGAATGAGATGGGGGTGTTGTGGCAGGATAAAGAGATCGGAACCGATGTGTGGATTCATGATGGGTCGATGGTGTTGTGTCAGGCCACACATCTGCCGGATGGATTTGTGCTGGGTGCGGGTTCTGTACTGACAAAAAATCCAGGTCCGTTCGAGATTTGGGCAGGCAATCCTGCCGGAAAGGTTGGTGAGAGAAAGGAGATGGCGCGAGAAGCCATTGAAACGTTTATTCGTCAACCCGGATTCCGACTGCCTGAGGACACCGAGACCACGCCATGACGATAGAGCCGAAAAAGCCTGTCCTCGGAATGATTCTCAAGGGTTATCCAAGAATTTCGGAAAGTTTTATATCCAACGAAATTCTGTTGTTGGAACGAAAGGGGATCCCCATCCATATTTTTTCCATGCGTCATCCCCGGGAGTCTTTTTCTCATAAAAGCGTCCAGCAGATTAACGCCAGGGTGGATTATCTGCCCCAATCAATTTTGGAAGCATTGCCACAGCTCTTGTTTTACAATATCGTTCTGGCCATGAAGAGGCCCGGTGCCTATTTGCGTGCCATTCTGGTGGTGTTCCGGAGATTTCTGCGAACTCACAATTCAGCCACCATCAAGCACTTGCTTCAGGCCGGCTACCTGGTCCGGAAACTGCTGCCGGAAAGCCGTGTGGTTCACCTTCACGCACATTTTGCACACTCGCCGTCCTCGGTGGCCATGTTTGCAAGCCGGCTGAGTGGACTCGAATTCAGTTTTACGGGGCATGCAAAAGATATCTACACCTCGAATCCCCTGCAATTGAAGGAAAAAATGTCCAAAGCAAGATTTGTAGTCACCTGCACGGAGTATAATCGACGTCATCTTTCAATGCTGGCAGGCAATGACAATGTTCCCCTATACCGGATGTATCATGGTATTGATCTGGATCTTTTTTCAGCCGGGGATTCCAGCAGACACCCGGCTGCGCCCTATCATTTTGTAACGGTGGCGCGCCTGGTTCCCAAAAAAGGTCTTCCCACGGTATACCGGGCGCTCCAATGGATGCAGCGGAATGGTGTCGATTTCCAACACACGCTCATCGGAGACGGGGATGACAGGGATAAGCTCTTAGCCTTGATCCGCGATCTTGGTCTGTCTGGGTCATGCAAATGGGTCGGCACGCTTGCCCACGAGCACGTGCTGGACTATTACCGCCGTTCGGATCTTTTCGTTCTAGGATGCGAGCAGGCTGCCAACGGTGATCGGGATGGGATTCCGAATGTCTTTGTGGAGAGCTTGGCGATAGGGTTGCCGGTTGTGGGAACGCGGTTGTCGGCTATCCCGGAGTTGATTGAGGACGGCAAGACCGGTCTCCTGGTTCAGCCGGGAAATGACGAGGAAATGGCGAGAGCCATGCTGCGCATCCTTACCGACACGCAGCTTCGGGAACAGATTATTCATTCCGGAAGGGATCGGGTCCGTCAGGCTTTCAATAACCGGGAGCTCATCCAGGATTTGTTTTCTGTTTATCGTAAAGAGGTGCCGGCGTTGGGACTAAAGTAGTAAG
>JAOZSO010000041.1:0-14183 GCA_029939655.1 Desulfobacterales bacterium | reverse complement strand
TTTACATGCGGCTTGGTTCGCTCAAATTTTTCCTTTGCCATCTTCTCACCCTCCCCTTTGATTTTTTGATCGGTTCAACACACCTGACTGTGAGATTTTTTTCATTCGATTGGTTCAAGAACGTCGCTACCAGCGATAATGTGCGAACGCTTTGTTGGCATCGGCCATCTTGTGCGTATCTTCTTTTTTCTTGACGGTCGCTCCCCGGTTGCCGGCTGCATCCATAAATTCTCCAGCGAGCTTTCCCGCCATTCCTTTTTCTGAACGGCTCCGGGCATAATTGATCAACCAGCGGAGCGCCAGGGCCGTTCTGCGTGAAGGCCTGATCTCCGTAGGAACCTGGTAAGTCGATCCGCCTACCCGCCGTGACTTGACCTCGATCATGGGCCGGGTGTTGTCTATCGCCTGCTCAAATACCTTCAGCGGTGGTTTACCCGTCTTCTCTTCTATGATACCAAACGCACCATACACGATTGACTCTGCAGTACTTTTTTTGCCATCCCTCATGATGCAGGCAATAAACTTCGATACCAGCTTGCTGTTAAATCTTACATCTGGAATGATAACGCGTTCCGGCACTTCTCTTCTTCTTGGCATCCTCTAAATCCTTTTGGTTCGTACCTTGATCCTGAATCTTTATCTATTTTGGTTTCTTTGCGCCGTATTTGGACCTGCCCTGCTTTCTTTCCACTACTCCCAGTGTGTCGAGGGTACCTCTCACAATATGATAACGGACACCGGGAAGGTCTTTTACACGCCCACCACGTACCAGGACAACTGAATGCTCTTGCAGGTTGTGACCGATACCCGGGATATAGGCCGTTACCTCTATTCCGGTCGTCAACCTGACCCTTGCAACCTTACGCAGCGCCGAATTCGGTTTCTTTGGCGTTGACGTATAAACACGCGTGCAGACACCTCTCTTTTGGGGTGCCTTCTTTAGAGCCGGTGTATTGGTTTTCTTTATTACCCTTTTACGGCCCTTTCTGACCAGCTGGTTTATGGTTGGCATACGCTCCTCGTTTAATGTGTTAATAAAATCATTTTAATGTTTTTATGTAACGCGACATTGTCGCTTTTTTGCGAAAGGCTAAATTTCCCATCCCCCCAGCTCCAAAAATCCAGGATTTTTGACAAGGCTTCTACGAGTTTACTTCGGTCTGAGGTCCGGGTCGAAGACAATCAAGCCGCTGCAGGGGTATTACAAAGTTTTTACATCAGTACTTTCATCTAATATTGATCTTAATCTCAATTTGATTGTTTCCCGCTGTGCAACAGCGGGGAACAATCAAATTTAATGGTTACATCAGCAAAATATGCGATATCGCACAAAAGCGAATATGTATACATTTTGCATGATACTGTCAAGCCTTTTATCCATTTTTTCTTTAAAATCGCCGCTTATTTTCAATGATCCTCAACTTAGGGCTCGCACAAAAATAACTTCACATTTTAGGCGCCCGTCCATCCCGTTCTGCGGCGTTACGAAAACTCGAAATATCCCGATATTCCTTTCGTTTTCGTGCCTTGCCGTCCGGGCGCCTGGACACCTAATTCTATGAACTTATTTTTGTGCGAACCCTGACGTCTGCAAAGCTATTCCGCCCGCTCTATCTCGACATCCCGGTGGACCTTCAGACCCGTTCCGGCAGGTATTATCCTACCCATAATCACGTTTTCTTTCAGGCCCCGCAAGCAGTCAACCGCCCCGGAAATGCTCGCCTCGGTCAGAACCTTGGTCGTCTCCTGGAAAGAGGCCGCTGAAATGAAGCTTTCCGTACTCAGTGAAGCTTTGGTGATACCGAGGATCAGGGGTTCTGCCACAGCAGGCCTGCCACCCTTCTCGATGATCGCCCGGTTGGCCGTCTCGAAAATGTTTTTATCCACCTGCTCTTCGACGATGAAATCGGTGTCACCAATTTCACGAACCTTTACCCGGCGCATCATCTGCCGGACTATCACCTCGATGTGCTTATCGTTAATACGGACACCCTGCAGCCGGTAAACCTCCTGCACTTCGTCCACGAGATATCTCGCGAGAGCTACTTCACCCTTGATATTCAAAATATCCTGGGGAATAGCCGAACCACCGATCAACGGTTCACCGGCTCGCACATAATCACCCTCATAGACATTGATGTGTTTTCCCCGGGGAATCAGGTATTCCTTTTTCTCACCCACATCCACCGGTTCAACCGTGATTTTCTGTTTGCCCTTCTTGGTTCCCTTGGCAATCGACACATAGCCGTCAATTTCGCTGAGAACCGATATCTCCTTGGGCTTCCTGACTTCAAAAAGCTCTGCAACCCGTGGAAGACCGCCGGTAATATCCTTGGTTTTGGTCGTGGCTCTCGGTAGTTTGGCAAGCACATCGCCGGCCTCAATGGTATCTCCTTCTTCAACGAGAAGAATGGCATTCACAGGCAGTATGTATCTGGCCTGGCCGGTTTTTTTGGGCAGGGAGGCGGTTTTACCCTCCTTGTCCTTGATTGAGATCCTGGGTCTTTCTTCCGCGGTTTTTGATTCGATAACGGTACGGCTCGATTTTCCCGTGACAGGATCCACTTTTTCCTGGAGCGTCTTCCCGAGAGCCAGATCACCGAACTTGACGGTTCCACTCACTTCCGAAAGAATCGGTGTGGTAAAAGGATCCCAGTTAGAAAGCAGATCTCCAATCTCGACCTTGTCGCCGTCATTTATATCCAGATGGGCGCCGTAAATAACCGGAAACTTTTCCCGCTCTCGTCCGGAATCGCTGACGATGGCAAATTCACCACCCCTTCGGTTCATGACCACATGTTTATTGGCGGCATTCTTCACGACATCGAGATCGATAAACTTGATAGTGCCTTGGACGCGTGCACGGATGTCCGCCTGCTCTACCCGTCGACTCGCAGTACCACCGATATGGAATGTCCTCATGGTCAGCTGTGTGCCGGGTTCACCGATGGACTGTGCTGCCAGGATACCGATAGCCTGTCCCATCTCCACCTTCTTTCCGTAAGCAAGATCGCGGCCATAACAACCTGCGCATACACCATGCTCGGCTTTACATGTCAGAACCGAACGGATTTTTGCGTTGGTTATACCCGCGTTTTCGATGAGATCTACAGCCGCTTCATCAATTTCTTCTCCAGCCTTCACCAGCACCTTATCCGTAAATGGATCCAGAATATCTTCGAGCGCCGTCCTCCCTAGAACACGTTCGGACAGACGTTGTATCACCTCGCCGCCTTCCATGAGTGGCTCGACTTCCACGCCCATCATGGTGCCGCAGTCATCTTGCAGGATAATACAATCCTGAGCGACATCGGCTAACCTCCGGGTCAAATAGCCTGAATTTGCCGTTTTAAGAGCCGTGTCCGCCAGACCCTTTCGTGCGCCGTGTGTGGAAATAAAGTACTGCAGAACGGACAGCCCTTCACGAAAATTGGCCGTAATCGGCGTTTCAATGATCTCGCCGGATGGTTTGGCCATGAGCCCACGCATACCGGCCAGCTGCCGCATCTGATCCTTGCTGCCCCTGGCACCGGAATCCGCCATCATATAAATTGGATTCAGGCTTTCCGTGACAACCGGTTTCTTGTCCTCATCCAGCACCGGGTTTCCGTCTTTATCGATAACGGGGGCAATCTTCATGGAGTTCATCATCTCGTTGGCAACATCATCCGTTGCCTTGGCCCATATATCGACAACCTTGTTGTACTTTTCACCCTGGGTAATGAGACCCTCGGTGTACTGCCTGCTGATTTCCGTAACCCGCGTCTCTGCGGTCTTGAGAATATCCCACTTGGCATCTGGAATAATCATGGCATCAATAGAAATGGACAGGCCTCCCTTGGTGGAATACTTGTAGCCGATGTTCTTCAGTCGGTCTGCCAGGATAACGGTGGCCTTAGGTCCCAGGTTCCTGTAGGCATAGTCAATGATTTTTCTGAGCTCGCCCTTGTCCATGACCTTGTTGACGATGTCAAATGGTATTTCCGGCCGTTTTTCGATAACTTCGAACAGATGAAACAGCAGATCGTTGGACATGATAATGCCGCTGACTTCGCCTGAATTCAAAGCAAACAGACTCTCGGCATCGGTTTCGTCGATATGCAGGATCCCGGTAAGATCGCGTTTTTTAACCAGTCCGATGTCTCCGTCAAACCGTTTGTCGACACTTTCAGAATAGGAATCAACCAGTTTGATGAACGCATGGTCTTTCTTGCTTTTTTTCAGAACAGCCCGCGCAGATTTTTCATTGGACACCATGATATGCCGTAAGCGCATGATGTCTTCCCGGGGCATGATCTCCCAGAGAAGGATCCGACCAACGGTGGTTTCAACACGCTCACCGGCTATTCGAACGGTTATCCGGGCATGCAATTCTACGGAACGGGCATCGTATGCAGAACGCACTTCTTCAGGATTTGAAAAAAGCTGTCCTTCTCCTTTGGAACCCTCGATAGATCTGGTCATATAATAGATCCCCAGAACAATATCCTGACTGGGAACGATGATGGGGCTGCCGTTTGCAGGGGACAAAATGTTGTTGCTGGAGAGCATCAATGTACGTGCTTCAATCTGGGATTCAACAGACAGCGGCACATGAACCGCCATCTGGTCACCGTCGAAATCTGCATTGAACGCCGTACAGACCAGCGGATGAAGTTGAATCGCCTTACCCTCGATAAGAATAGGCTCAAACGCTTGGATACCCAGACGGTGAAGTGTCGGCGCGCGGTTCAGAAGCACTGGATATTCTTTTACGACCTCATCAAGGGTGTCCCAAACTTCCGGGATTTCCTTTTCGACCATTTTTTTGGCACTTTTAACGGTAGAAACCAGGCCTTTCTGCTCAAGTCGATAGTAAACAAAAGGTTTAAAGAGCTCGAGCGCCATCTTTTTAGGCAAACCGCATTGGTGAAGTCGCAATTCCGGTCCCACCGAGATAACAGTTCGTCCGGAGTAATCCACACGCTTGCCCAGAAGATTCTGTCTAAAACGTCCCTGCTTCCCTTTCAGGGTATCACTCAAGGATTTCAGGGGTCGCTTGTTGGAACCTGTTATAACCCTGCCGTGCCGTCCATTGTCAAAAAGTACATCCACGGATTCCTGGAGCATCCGCTTTTCATTACGCACGATAATATCCGGTGCTTTCAGATCCACAAGCCGTTTCAGACGGTTGTTCCTGTTAATGACCCGCCGGTAAAGATCGTTGAGATCAGACGTTGCAAAACGTCCGCCTTCCAGTGGGACAAGGGGTCGCAAATCCGGAGGCAGGACCGGAATGACATCCATGATCATCCAGACCGGATTAACCCCGGATCGACGAAAAGAATCGACTATTTTAAGTCGCTTGGAAAGCTTCTGCCGTTTGGCAATGGAGTTTGTGGCCCGCATGTCTTCGCGGAGCTGTACATATAGCACCTCAAGATCGATCTCTTCCAAGAGCTTCTTGACAGCTTCGGCACCAATGCCCGCCTCAAATTTCGATCCATAAAGCTCCTGGGCTTCACGGTATTTTTCATCGGTCAGCAGCTGGCACTTGGCCAGTCCCGTATCCTTCGGGTCAGTCACGATATAACTGTCGAAATAGAGAACCTTTTCCATATTTTTCAATGTCAGGTCCAGGAGGTTCCCGATCTTGCTCGGCAGGCTCTTTAGAAACCAGATGTGGGATACCGGCGTTGCCAGTGCTATATGGGCCATCCGCTCCCGCCGTACTTTGGACTGGATAACTTCAACCCCGCATTTCTCACAGACAACACCACGATGCTTCATGCGCTTGTACTTGCCGCAGTTACATTCATAGTCCTTGGTGGGGCCGAAGATTTTTGCACAGAAAAGACCATCACGCTCCGGTTTAAACGTCCTGTAATTAATCGTCTCCGGCTTTTTGATCTCGCCGCTGGACCACTGCAGAATCTGTTCGGATGATGCAAGCGATATTCGAACACCATTGTAAAGCTTCGGGTCTTTGGGCTTGGCAAAAAAATCGTATAATGTATCCATAGATAATTACCTTTTTATGCGTTTAAATAAAATCGTATAACGATTTTACTTGTTTACGTCGTCTTCCAGGAGCGTCACGTCTAAACCTAAACTCTGCAGTTCTTTTGTCAGAACTTTAAAGGATTCGGGTATGCCGGGTTCCAGCACATTCTGACCCTTTACGATCTTTTCGTACATGCGGGTTCTACCGGCCATGTCGTCCGACTTGACGGTAATAAATTCCTGCAGAGCATGCGCAGCGCCATATGCTTCCATGGCCCATACTTCCATTTCCCCGAGACGCTGGCCGCCGAACTGTGCCTTTCCGCCCAGTGGTTGTTGTGTTACCAGCGAATATGGCCCGATAGATCTGGCGTGGATCTTATCGTCGACAAGATGATGTAGTTTCAGCATGTACATGGTACCCACGGTAATGCTTCCCTTGAAGGCCTCTCCTGTATGGCCGTCATAGAGTGTCGTCTGCGCAGTCGTGGATAGTCCGGCTTCCTTCAGGAGCTCTTTCACCTCATCCTCTTTTGCACCGTCAAATACCGGAGTGGCCATGTGAACACCGTTCGCATATCCCTGAGCAAAATCCCTCAGTTCGCCATCATCCATCTTTTTGACCATATTATTAATGGAATCATCGTCAAAGATCCGTTTCATCTTTTCACGGATCAGATTCATTTCGTTGTCTCTCATGAACTGGTTGAGCTGATCGCCAAGGCCCTTTGCGACACATCCCAGATGAATTTCCAAAATCTGGCCCACATTCATACGCGATGGAACACCCAATGGATTAAGAACCATGTCCACCGTTTCACCGTTCTCGAAATACGGCATGTCCTCCACAGGCAGGATTCTCGACACGACACCCTTGTTGCCGTGTCGCCCGGCCATCTTATCACCCACGGAGAGCTTGCGCTTCATGGCCACGTATACCTTGACCATCTTGATGACACCCGGCGGCATTTCATCGCCTTTTTCGTATCGAAGAAGCTTATTCTCGAACTCATCCCGCACACGTTCCTGCTCATTGCGGTAGAGCTCCAGGAAATCGTGAACTTTCTCGGTGATTTGTGCATCGTTCAGAACAATGCCTTCAAAATGGGCAACGGGAATGTTTTCCAACATTTTCCTGTCGATCTGTACATCCTTCTTAAGAAGCGTTTTTAGGCCATTTTTCAGGGGGGATGCACATTTTTGGCCCACCAGGATCTCCTCGAGCCGTGTTCGCATCATCCCGCTCATGACGGATAGTTTGGCATCCCTGTTGCTTTCGAGGATGCCAATCTCCTCATTCTCTATAAGCTGTGCCCGCTCATCTTTTTCAGTACCTCTCCTGGCAAATACCTTTGCATCGATGACGATGCCTTCAACGCCCGGCGGCACGCGCAAAGATGTGTCCTTGACATCTCCGGCCTTTTCACCGAATATCGCCCGAAGCAGTTTTTCTTCGGGAGAGAGTTGCGTATCTCCCTTGGGTGTAATTTTCCCAACCAGAATATCACCCTGGGTCACCTCGGCACCGAGTCGTATAATCCCGCTTTCGTCCAGATCTTTAAGCGCCTCTTCACCAACATTCGGAATATCTCTCGTAATTTCTTCCTTGCCCAGCTTGGTGTCTCTGGCAACTACCTCGAACTCCTCGATATGCACGGATGTATAAATACCATCCCGAACCAGTCTTTCGCTCACCAGAATTGAATCTTCAAAGTTATAACCACCCCAGGGCATAAAAGCCACGGTAACGTTTTTCCCGAGAGCAAGCTCTCCCTGATCAGTGGCCGGCCCGTCTGCGATGATATCGCCTGCAGAAATGATGTCATCTTTTCTGACGATGGGCCGGTGATTAAAGCAGGTGTTCTGATTTGATCGACTGAACTTGGAAAGGTTGTAAATGGTCACTGGTTTTTCAAATCCGTCATCTGTACGGCCATGTGAAAGAACGATGCGGGAAGCATCGACATCCTCCACAATCCCATCCCGGTCCGCCACGACGGTGACACCGGAATCTTTGGCAACAACACCCTCTATACCGGTGCCCACGAGTGGTGCTTCATTCATGATCAACGGCACGGCCTGCCGCTGCATGTTGGATCCCATCAACGCCCTGTTGGCATCATCATTCTCAAGAAACGGAATCAAAGAGGCGGACACGCTCACAAGCTGGTTGGGCGAAATGTCCATGAACTCGAGATCCTCCCTGTTGACCATCATGAATTCACCCTCAACTCGAGACGTTACCAGCTGATTGACAAATTCCCTCTTCTCGTTGACACTGGCGTTGGCCTGGGCAATGGGATGCTTTTTTTCTTCGAATGCACTGAGAAATTTGACCTTGTCAGTTACCTTGGAATTTTCGACGACCTGGTAAGGCGTTTCGATAAACCCGAAATTGTTCACACGTGCATACGTACTCAGAGATACAATCAGACCGATGTTGGGACCCTCGGGGGTTTCAATGGGACATATTCTGCCATAATGAGAAGGGTGCACATCCCGGACTTCAAATCCGGCACGCTCGCGCGTCAGCCCGCCAGGTCCCAGGGCGCTTAGTCGCCGCTTATGTGTCGTCTCGGACAGCGGATTGGTCTGGTCCATGAATTGACTGAGCTGGCTCGTTCCGAAAAACTCTTTGACGACAGCTGAAACCGGCTTGGGATTGACGAGATCATGCGGCATGAGTGCATCGACTTCCTGAAGACTCATCCTTTCCTTTATAGCGCGTTCCATCCGCACAAGTCCGATACGGTACTGGTTTTCAAGAAGCTCGCCCACCGCGCGCACGCGGCGGTTGCCCAGGTGATCGATATCATCGACAACTCCCTGAGTGTCCTTGAGCGTCAGAAGTGTCTTGGCTGTGAGAAAAATATCTTCTTTCCTGAGCGTTCTGAGCTGAATCGGCGTATCGATACCCAGGCGCAGATTTAATTTGAGCCGGCCCACACTTGACAGATCGTAATAAGACGACTTGAAGAACAGGTGATCCATGAAATCCTGGGCGACTTCGGGTGTTGCAGGATTTCCGGGTCGCAAGCGCCTGTAAATCTCTATCAGGGCATCTTCTTTTTTCTCGACCTTGTCGAGATTGAGGGTTTTATGAATCGAATCGCTGCTTGTAACGCCGTCAATGTGCAGGATATGAAACTCTGTTATACCGGACTCAAGGATCCGCTCCAGAATCTCCACATCGATAACCGTGTTCGGTCCGGCAAGTATATCACCTGTTCCCGGATCGGTAATGGTATAAGCCGAAATACGGTTTTCCAGCTCTTCCCTGCTGATGGGAATCGTTTCGATTTTATTGTCGGCCATCTGTTTGAGAGACCGCTTGGTGAACATGCGTCCCTTTTTAACGATGATCTCTCCCGATTTGGGATCTTTGATATCCTCGACAGCCCGTTGGCCTTTCAGCAGTTCCGGATTGAAGGCTTTGAGAATTGCCTTCCCTTTCAAAAATATCCGGTCAAAATTGTAATAATAGGAAAGGATATCCTCGGTTGAATAACCAAAGGCCTTGAACAGAATCGTTACGGGAAATTTACGCCTCCGGTCGATTCTGATGTGCAAAATATCTTTGGGGTCGATTTCCATGTCGATCCAGGAGCCCCGTACCGGTATGATCCGGGAACTGTATATAATCTTACCGCTGGAATGTGATTTTCCCTTGTCATGGTCGAAAAATACGCCGGATGACCGGTGCAACTGGCTGACGACGACACGCTCGGTTCCGTTAATGATGAAAGTCCCCTTTTCCGTCATAAGAGGAATCGTTCCAAAGTAGATCTCCTGCTCTTTGATGTCACGAATATTGGACACGCCGGATTCTTTGTCTACCTCGTAAACAACGAGACGAACCGTAATACGTACCGGCAGTTCATAGGTCATGCCCCTCTGCACACACTCCTCTTCACTGTGCTTGATTTCTCCAAATCGGTAAGAGACGAATTCGAGAGAAGCACTTCCCGTAAAATCTTTGATGGGATATACGGACTTGAACACGGCCTGAAGACCGATCTCCTCTCTCTGTTCCGGAGGAATGTCCTTCTGCAGGAAACGTGCAAAGGACTCCCTCTGCATACCGATCAGGTCCGGAATGTCCACTATCTTACGTATTTTGCCAAAATTCTTTCGAATGCGCTTTGTGGCCGAAGGTCTATTCGACATGGCATCTCCAATTTTTTAAAAGGTTCTGTATCGGTTTAATTTACAGTTCCAATCTTTTATCTAATTAGGTTTTACTTAATAAGTCATCGAACAAGCCGGCCCAGCCGGACAGCCCGTTAAGTCGGTTCGGCTGGTTGTGCAACGGGCCGGACCGACTAAACAGGCAAATTGGCCAAACAGGCAAAATAGACAAAACGTTATTTCATTTCCACCTGGGCGCCGGTTTCTTCAAGCTGAGCAACAAGTTTCTCTGCTTCTTCCTTGGCAATACCCTCTTTGACGGGTTTGGGTGCATCATCGACAAGCGCCTTGGCATCTTTCAGGCCGAGTCCCGTAATTGCCCGAACTTCCTTGATGACTGCGATCTTTTTATCACCGCAGGCAACCAGGATCACATCGAATTCGGTCTGTTCTTCTTCCTGCGCAGCACCTGCATCACCAGCACCCACTGCCATCATGGCAACAGGGGCAGCAGCTGAAACGCCAAATTTTTCTTCCATTTCCTTGACAAGTTCCGAAAGATCCAGAACAGTCATATTCGCTATAAATTCAATTACATCTTCTTTTGTGATATCAGCCATTTTAACAAATCCTCCAATTTTTTTTATTTTACCTATCCGGCTTCTTTCTGATCCTTTATCGCAGTCAGGACGTTGAGGAAATTACCGGTAACACCATTGAGTACTCTCACGAAGGCGCTTGACACGCCATTCATGGTCGAAAGCACCTGTCCCAAGAGAACATCTCGAGATGGGAGGGATGCCAGAGACTTGATGGCAGCGGCGTCCAGCATCTTATTCCCCATGACACCTGCCTTGATCTCAAGCTTTTGATTCTCCTTGGCAAAGTCAGTAAGAACCTTTGCCGGTGCAACCGGATCCTCATAACTAATGGCTATCGCGCTGGGGCCAACAAAATGTTCCTTAATCACGGCAACGTCAGTACCTTCAGATGCCCTGATGAGAAGCGTGTTCTTGGCAACCTGGTAATCGATGTCCGCTTCCCTGAGTTTTCGACGCAAAGCGTTGATGGCCATTACGTCAAGACCCTTGTAATCCGTGACGATTACGACCTTCGATTTCGAAAATCTTTCCTTGAGATTCTCGGCAATCATTTTCTTTTTTTCTTTTTTCAATGTTAACTCACACCTCCTTCCTTTTTTCTGAAAAAAACCGGAGGAGACAAACCTTTGCAGCGTTTGCTTCAATAAGCCGCCTCGGTAGGATGGCATGGCCACTTAGGCACGGATAGGTGCACCTACTGTCTTTGACAGGCTTTTTTCATTGATATTAACTACGCAAAAAACTATCCATTCCAGCAGAGTCAACAGAACGGCCCCTATGCTGTGAGTTGGTTAGTCTTCGCAGTTTCAAACCTGTGATATCCTTTTTCAGGAACAGTTTACTTGGTCAGGTCTTTGATAGAGGAAATATCGATCTTAATCCCGGGCCCCATTGTCGTAGAGACAGCAATTCCCTTAAGATAAGTTCCTTTGCTTGACGCCGGTTTAAGTCGAATGATGGTTTCCAAAAATGCGGTTACATTCTGAAAAATCTTGTCTACACCAAATGAAACTTTTCCCATGGGCGCGTGAATGATTCCCGTCTTTTCGACTCGAAATTCAATTTTTCCAGCCTTGAGTTCCTGGATAGCCCGGGCCACATCAAACGTCACGGTGCCTGTTTTGGCATTCGGCATCAGACCACGCGGACCGAGCAGTTTTCCTATTTTTCCAACAGAACCCATGATGTCCGGTGTAGCCACTGCTTTGTCGAAACCCAGCCAGCCGCCTTTGATCTTTTCAATCAACTCGTCGTTGCCTACAAAATCAGCACCCGCTTCCTGAGCCTCGGTTTCCTTTTCTCCTTTGGCGAAGACAAGAACGGCTACCTTTTTTCCGAGACCGTTGGGCAGAATGACAGAACCGCGTATCATCTGATCCGCATGTCTGGGATCGACACCCAGGCGAACGGCAATATCTATTGTTTCATCAAATTTGGCGAACGAAGCATCGATGGCTGTTTTCAAGGCATCGAACACACTCTGTCTTTCACTGCTCAGGCTCTTTGTAGCACCTAAATAATTTTTACCCCGTTTCGGCATTTTGCTCACTTACTCCCTTTTGCCATTAAAATATGACAACCCCCTATGGAAATATGGGTTGCCCCGTCATATCCGCAAAACAGACTATCCCACCTCTATTCCCATGCTTCTGGCAGTTCCACTGATGATCTTGCATGCTGCATCCAGATCATTGGCGTTCAGGTCGACCATTTTGAGCTTAGCGATCTCTTCTACCTGTGCGCGTGTAACGGATCCCACACGTTCGCGTTTGGGATCACCCGCACCTTTTGCAACTGCTGCCGCTTTTTTAAGCAGGACAGCCGCCGGTGGTGTCTTGGTGATAAACTTGAATGTTCTGTCCTGGAAAACCGTTATCACGACAGGTATAATCATCCCCTCATCATTGGCCGTCCTGGCGTTAAAAGCCTTGCAGAAATCCATGATATTGACGCCATGCTGTCCTAATGCGGGCCCGATCGGGGGGGAAGGATTGGCTTTCCCTGCCTCAACCTGAAGTTTAATTAGAGCCATCACTTTTTTTGCCATTTAGTATACTCCTGATTCCTGTTTCTAAATTTTCTGAACTTGTACAAACTCCAGTTCGACCGGTGTGGACCTGCCGAAAATACTTACGAGAACCTTGATTTTTCCCTTTTCCGGGTTCACATCTTCTACGGTCCCGTTAAAATTTGAGAAGGGTCCGTCAATAACCCTGATTTCATCGCCCGTTTCGAAATAGTACTTTGGCTGGGGTTTCTCCTTGCCTGCTTCCATGCGGTTGATGATCTGTTCCGCCTCTTCATCCGATATGGGTGTCGGCCTCTCTCTGCCGCCTAAAAAACCGCTGACCTTGGCAGTATCATTGACAATATGCCAAGTCTCGTCATCAAGTTCCATCCGTACCAGGATATACCCGGGATAAAATTTCCGGGACGATGTCTTCCGTTTACCCTTGACCAATTCGACGATTTCCTCTGTGGGCACGAGTACTTCACCAAATTTTTCGGGATGGGGAGACGACGCCACCCGTTCTTCCAACGCAATCTTGACCTTGCTTTCAAATCCCGAATAAACATGGACAATATACCACTTAAGTGCCATCTCGCTTTTCTCCTGATATTTAATTGAGGATGACCCGGATCAGTCCTGACAATCCCATATCAACAACACCGAGGAAAAGGGCTATGATCATGGAAAGTATCAACACGACAACAGTAGATCCGATGGTTTGCTTTCTGGAGGGCCACGTCACCTTTTTAAGCTCTACCTTGACCTCTCTTAGAAACTGGAGGCTCTTATCAATAATGTTCTGTTTCTTCTTGCCGCTCACCGCCTTAACCAGCTTTGAAGATTTCTTGACCGGTACGATTTTCTTGGCTTTGGCTCTCGTGTCAGGGCTCTTTTTTACCACACCCGTTCCCGGCGTACCAGTCTCTGCCGCATCCGACAACAGCGCTTTCTTCACAACAGTTGCCGCTGATTGTTTCTGACCCGAAGTCTTCTTCCGTTTTAACCGTCCCATTGGTCTCCTGAAAAAGTGAACATTCATCAAAGAGGCATAGCACCCCATCGATTCATTCACTGCTGAAATTTGCGTATTAGGTTGCTGTTCTCTCCCCTAAACTGGCAGGCCAGGAGGGATTCGAACCCCCAACACCCGGATTTGGAGTCCGACGCTCTACCGTTAGAGCTACTGGCCTGCATGGGCGAATTATCATAAATATTATCACGAATCTCGCTGATCACGCTATTTCGTTTCCTTGTGTAACGTGTGTTTGCGACAGAATCGGCAGTATTTATTGAATCCCAGCTTATCCGGTGTCGTCCTTTTGTTCTTCGTAGTTGTATAATTTCTTCTTTTGCATTCGGTACATGCAAGGGTAACTATTATTCTCACCAGTAAACTCCTTCGCCGTTATTCGATTATTTCGCTTACCACGCCGGCACCGACGGTTCGACCGCCTTCACGT
>JAOZSO010000397.1:807-3820 GCA_029939655.1 Desulfobacterales bacterium | reverse complement strand
TATGAAAGCGCATACCATTTTAGTTGTTTTCATAATACTCCTTTAATAAAATCATATAACTGTTTAAACCTGCGGGCGCGGCAATACCTTTGCCTTCTCGGCGATTTCCGGGACCTTGTGCTCCCACTCGATGGCCATGAGGTGCACGCCGGCAACCCCTTTCATCTCTTTGAATTCCTCGATCTGCTCGCAGGCAGCCTTGATGCCTTCTGCAGCAACCTTTCCTTTTTCAGCCCCCTGGAGTCGTTTGATAACCTCGTCCGGCACATCCATTCCAGGAACTTTGCTCTTCATATACTTGGCCATACCGACACTCTTCATGGGTGTGACGCCTGCCAGGATGTAGACTTTATCAGTCAACCCCATATCGTTGGCTTTCTTGATGAACTCTCTGAATTTATCCATATTGTAGATGCACTGGGTCTGGATGAAATCGACACCGGCATTGATTTTTTTAGCAAGTCTGTGAACGCGCCATTCAAATGGGTCGGCAAATGGGTTGGCAGCCGCACCGATAAACATTTTTGGGGCGACTTCCAGGTCTGCACCACCCAGAAATTTACTTTCGTCGCGCATTTTCTTGACCATACCGATGAGTTGAATGGAATCGATATCGAAGACACCTTTTGCCTGGGGGTGGTCGCCGAATTTTTGATGGTCTCCGGATAGGCACAGCATGTTCTTGATACCGTGCGCAGAGGCCCCGAGGATGTCGGACTGCATGGCCAGACGATTCCGGTCGCGACACACCATTTGAAAATTGGGTTCGAGACCTTCCTGCATGATCAAAATACTGGCTGCCCAGCTGGACATTCGTACCATAGCCGTCTGGTTGTCGGTGATATTGACTGCATCCACCATCCCTTTCAGGTGTTTTGCTTTTTCCCTGACTTCCCCGGCATCGGAACCCCGCGGTGGACCCAGTTCGCCTGTAAATGCAAAATGACCGGCCCGTAAAATTTTTTCCAAGTTACTTCCTGATTTGAAACCGTTTTCCTCTGTGCTCATATGCATCACCTTATGTCAGATAAATAGTCATCTCTTTCAACGCGTTATGCGATTTTATTCGGTCTTGGCTTTCTCAGGTTTTTTATATCCCGGCTGTACCAGCGTTCTCGGAACCTGGTCATTCCACCCGACCGGCTCTTTGATGCTGAGAATACAATCGAGGCGGTCCTGGGTTGCCAGGCGTTCGTAAATTTTGAACCAGGCGCAGGGCTGGTCCTCACTGATCTCACAGTTACCGTCGTTGGTGCCGCCGCACGGTCCGTTGTAAAGGCCCTTGGCGCACATGGTGACCGGGCAGATGCCGCCCGTCATTCCCAGAACGCATTCACCGCAGGATCGGCAGCGTTCCTCGTACCAGCCCACCGCCAGGTTGGCCGACATGCCGGTGGTATCCACCGCCGGGTAGACGGGGATACCGGGAAAGCGTTCCGCTAAAAACTGGATACCGACACCGCAGGCCATGGATAGAATAGCATCGTAATCCTTGACAATACCGTCGAACGGCTCCAGGTATTCCACGTCACATTGTCGTTCCACGGTGATGGTGCCGGTGTCCAGAGGCTTGTTTTCCAGCCTTCTGGCCATGTCAAGTTCTGCATTCAGGACATCGACTTCCTTTTCACCACCCGCGAGACAGACGGCCACACAGGTTCCGCACCCAGCGATGAGGACCTTTTTATGCGTCTTGATCATCTCTTTTATTTCATCAAAAGGTTTCCTTTTGGCGACTATCATGTTTCCTCCTTAAAAAAACCGCACCATTTTCTGCTGTCTTATGATCGGTGATTCGTAAAATATTTTACGGCAGATAATGGGTGCCGATCGCCTACATTTCTGTTTCGGGGTGAAAAACCAGAACATCTTTAAGGTCATCGCCAAGGTATTCACGTTCGTTCGGCCCCAGTATTCCCAAAGAAAGACAGATGAGCGTCCACAAATGGACAACCGGATAGTTGCCACCATAATGCTCGCTCAGCTCGTGAATCTGGGCATGGCAGTTGTGGCAACCGGCAATGCAATAATCGGCGCCTGTTGCCTTGATCTGCTGATCTTTAAGTTTTCCGTATTCCAGGCGTTCTTCCTTCATGCCCGATTGCAGGAATCCGCCGCCGCCGCCGCAACAGTAATTGTTTGACCGGTTGGGCTGCATGTCGACGAAGTTTTCTTCGCCCACAACGGATTTGACAACAAAACGCAGGTCTTCGGCTATGGGATCTCCGTAGCTTTTGCGAACAATCTGGCAGGGGTCTTGTACGGTAAACTTGATTTTAAGATCCTTGTTCCAGTCGGAATTGACTTTGAGTCTTCCTTCCCGGATCCATTTGGCATAATATTCGTAAATATTTTTTACTTCAAAATTGTGCTCAAGGTTGAATTTTTTCAGTCCGGCCCGGACTGAGAATGTGACGTGCCCTCATTCCGTATTGAGAAAAATTTTACACCCCAGTTCGTTCGCCGAATTGACCGTTGTTCGGGTGACTTGTTCCCAGGAATCGTTGTCGGCCAGGAACATGCAGTAATTTTCCCCGGCCCAGCCCTTGCTGCCGTATGTCCAGTCGACCCCGGCAAGATGAAGAATCTTCCATAGTGGGACCAGCTCATCGGGTTCGGTTACCGGTTCTCTTGAGTTTTGATTTAAAAAGAACTTCGCACCCTGTTTGTCGATGGGAGCCTGCATGTCTTTGAATTCAGGCTGTGATTCCTGATACTCTTCCAGAACGTCTTCGACGACAAATATGAAATCTTCCGGCGATGTTCCCATGGCGCTGGTGCTTTCATTCCGCAAGGCCATGTCGCAGGACCCCAAGATCCCCTTGGGGCGATCTTCCCTGGGTCTGAGCCCCCGGGTGTTGTAAATAAGTTGTGGGATATCTATTTTCATGGGGCAGACGTAGACACAGCGCTGGCACATGGTGCACATCCAGGGCCAGTCCGATTTAATAATTTCATCATCCATACCCAGAGCTGCCATGCGCAGGAATTTTCGCGGGTCCATGCCGACGAG
>JAOZSO010000397.1:0-797 GCA_029939655.1 Desulfobacterales bacterium | reverse complement strand
GTCGAGTCCTGTTGCCGGGCAGCCCGACGAGCAGGCACCGCAGGTCAGACAAAGATTCAGATTTCCCCCTTCAGGGAGAAGCTCTTTCACCTTATCCAGAAAGATGCTCTTCTTTTTCCCGCCTAGTTTAATTGCTTCTTCAGCCATGATCATTCCTCCGTTTTAGGCTGTCCCCGATTCCTTTAATGGATTGGGTCCCATCGCCTTGATAAGTTCCGTCATTTCCCTGGCGTAGGCAGCAAAGGTAGGCCCTTCGCCAGAAGAAAGATTATACATTCTAACCCTGTCGGCTTCAAGGCCTATTTCTTCCAGGAGCATGCGCACATGCTCGACCCGTTCACGAGCCCTGAAATTGCCTTCGTTATAATGGCAGGTCCCTTCCAGGCAACCCACCACATAAACACCATCAGCCCCTTTCTGGATCGCCCTGATGAGGTACATGACGTCTACTTTACCGGTACAGGGCACCCGGATTATTTTGATATTCGCCGGATACTCGAGTCGCATGGAACCTGCCAGGTCCGCTGCCGAATATCCTCAGTAATCACAACAAAATGAGATAATCGTCGGTTCAAAGTCCGTCATTACATGCCTCCTGCCAGTAGGGCGTCTATTTTGCAGAGAATCTGGTCGTCTTCATAATAATTCAAGCTGATGGCCTGACGTGGGCAGACCGAGGCACACACACCACAGCCATGACACATGGCTTCGTCTATGACGATTTCCCCTTTTTCAATATCGAACTTGGGCACATCAAAGGGACAGGAGCGGACACAGGTCAGGCATTTGACACAGTG
>JAOZSO010000396.1:0-3842 GCA_029939655.1 Desulfobacterales bacterium | reverse complement strand
GCTGGAAAACGAATGAACATCGAACATCGAACGTCCAACATCGAATTTTGAATTTGAAAAGATGAAGAAACAGAATTATTCGGTATTGGTTTTTTGTTTTCATTCGACATTGGACGTTCGATGTTCGATGTTGGACGTTCATCTTTATAAAATCATCATTGTAAAGATTCTGTATTCTGACTCCTAGATTCTTTAGTGAACTTAATCAGGCTGAGCCAATGATCTCTGACCTGGCCCAGAGGACCAGGTTTTAATGATGGAATAAACTCAATAAACACTATCCCCCTGGACCCTGATTCCTCAACCCCTTGTTTGCTGTGAAGCGGGGATGCTCGAAGGCTGGGATGCTGCTGTCCGCTGATAGCTGTTAGCTACCCTCGAACCCTTGTATCACCCTCAGACCCTTGAACCCTATTTGTTCAGCTTCAACCACACCCGCAATGCTTCACTGGCACCCCATGCCTGGGCCGGGCACCCGCGATGACTATGCGGTAAATCACCATCCAGAATCTCGGGTACATGACCGATACAACCTTGCTCCAGCAGACGGGTCACACTGTTCATCCATGCTTTGGCCGTTTGTCGTGCCTCGGAACCAAAGGTTATCTCCCAGGCCTCACAGAAAGATGGGAAGAGCCATGTCCAGGCGGTTCCGTTGTGATAGGCCGGCTTTCTGGCTGTGTCCTCGTCTCCTTCATACCGACCCCGGTATGGCTGATACGGATCGTTAAGGTGTTGCCCCTCGTGAATAATTTCCAGAGGACGGTGCACGGGGCGGTCTGCCAGGCTGCGAATGGCACCGGGAACCAGCAGTTCCTGACATGCTTCCAACAGATTTCGGCACATGTCAGGCTGGACAACGGCTCCCATGGTAATCGCCAGAAGCTGGTTGGGCCGCAAAGCGTCATCCGCTACCGCTTCTCGAACCGGGGTGCCCTTCCCTGCATGCAGGCAGTCGGACAGGTAATGCTCGGATTCCAGCCGGAAATATTCGCCAATGGACGCCTGGACCTTCTCCGCCAGATGGGACCATGGACCATCATTGTCGTCAATGGTGCTCAAAAATCTTACCGTTCCGTACCATAAGGCCTGAATTTCAATGGGGTATCCTTCCCGTGGCGTACCGGCCGGATGATTGGTATCCATCCATGTATAATGAGAAGGGCTGTAGACCAAACCGGTTTCAGCGTCCATCTGAATGCCGTTGGAAGTTCCGTTGATATAGGCATTGGCGATGGCACTTATGATGTCCTGGATGGTTCGTTGGCCACAGGCTTCCCGAAGCCATGACCGGTTATTTTCCTTTTCGACCAATTCCTTGCAGGCAATGACAAACCATAAAGGGGCATCTGATGTTTCCCGATTGGATGTACGGGTGCCATGAAGCATATTCGGCAACGTACCATTCTCCTCGAATCGTCCAAACAGTTTTAAGATACGACGGGCAAGGTTGGTTTCACCCAGTTCGATCAAGGCACGCGTAACAATAATGGCGTCTCGTCCCCAATCAAGAAACCAGGGATATCCCGCAATAACCGTATGCAATGATCCTCTCCGCACGATGAACTGGTGTAGCGCTGCTTCCAGTACCTTTTGGACAGGTATCACCGAATCCATAGCGCCTGGGTCGGAACGACACATGGGGGTCGATGATTTCATTGATTGGTGGTCGGCAGCATGTTCTTCCCCGGGAGCTGCCACTGTTGCGCGCAGACGCGCCATCCCGCCGCCACGGACCTGGACCTTGAAATAACCGGGGCTGAACAGATCACCGTGCGCATCGAAACCCCGTGATGCATCCTCCGGCTGGTGCACCATGTAATGCCATTCCGGTTCGTGAACAAAGGCACCCTTTTCCTGGCGCATATCGAGGACATGCCGGTCGTCCGGACGGAAAGTAAAACCGTCTTCACCAGGCGTAACAGCCGGCGGCCATGCTTGTTCAAGCCCCTTGTAGGCCTTGGTGTTTGCATGAAATGAACGGTTTTCAATATCCGGTCGCAAAATGATATCAATCAACTCCGCATCCGGGAGGCGACCCTGTCCCCGGATTGCCGGGCATCGCTCAAACACAAGCCGGATTGCATCCTTGTCTCTCTCCAGAACTGTTTTCAGTTTGATAACCACATGGGTTCCACGGCCCGTGGGAACGTGAAAGGTCCACTCCCCCTGCAGGGAACTGTCGAGGGCAAACGTTTCCAGACAATCCCCGTTCAGAGATTGAGAATAATCCTGATACACCACCCAGCCCCTCAACCGCGTGAACATGATCCATCTATCCACCGGAAGATCGGCATTGACGTTGGCAGAGAGAACCGCATCGTAGCGGCTGTTCAGCTTTCCCCACTCAATCGGCAGGAAGCCGGTAGCGCCCAGGTCGTTCGTCACGAGTGTTCGCAGGGAAGCCTCATGGAGCCTTTGCCTCGGGTAACCCAGATTTATGACCGGTGTTTCGGCGCTCAACAGCATCAGGCACGCTTTTTCCTGGTGGTGCCCATTGGCAGCGTAGACCGATAACCGGAGGGTCAGTTCCAGGTGTTCGTCTGGAGTGGAAAAAGGTTTCAATAGTGCCCAGTGAAATCCTTTTGGAGACAACATCGATTTTTCAGCCGCCAGGATTGTGCGCTGGTGAGAAACTTTCACATAAAATGGCTCTGGGGACTCCACCAGTAAAAAATGTTCCGGTGGCAACATGACTTCCCGACGGCCGTCCCGTGGCCACACCCACTTGACAACGCGGGATTCAGAGCTGTGGGTGTTGGCCTCCCGGCAGAATTCAACCGGGTCGGCCTGCAGCTTAAAAACAGAAGTTTCGAGGTCCCAGTCGCCCAGGTCCCCAAACCCGTTAACCACCTGGAATACCTCCAGCACCTTTGCTCGAAGACGCTGCCGGACAATCCGATCGGGAACCTGGAAAAGTTCCTGCGTATCTTTTCGGATCTCCGGCCAGTCGTCTGGATCATCCGTTATGCAGAGAACCTGGCCTGGAGGCAGATCGATCACGATTGTCCGCCCGTCCATCTGTGGACTGACTTTCTCCCCGGTCAAGAGATCTATCCATGAATCAGGCGGCCCAAAGTTCTCAATTCTCTGCCATGCAGCCCTTCCGGATCTGCTGTCGTTGAGGTTGACGATAATCATCAATCTCTTTCCGGAAGGCTGGTGATGCCGCAGAA
Organism: Desulfobacterales bacterium; assembly: GCA_029939655.1. Taxonomy (GTDB): domain Bacteria; phylum Desulfobacterota; class Desulfobacteria; order Desulfobacterales; family B30-G6; genus B30-G6. The sequence continues at coordinate 666 of JAOZSO010000396.1, read as the reverse complement.
AGATGAGAATATCTTCCGACGCGTGATCTACCACACTGATCCGGGTCTGGTCGTGAAAGGCCGGATGATACTTCAAAAGTTTACTCAATCGATGGATGTGATCCGTCTGATTCTCTTCTGCATTCCAGTTCAGTGACGGTGATTCATGCACATCGATTTTTTCGGTGGCAAACCATTCGACACCGTTAGCAAAACCGAAGGCTCCCTGAAAGGAACCGAGTGCGCACAGTGCGGTGCGCATTTTGGCCCAGGTGTGAGACCTGGATGCCAGGCGCGGATTGTCATGTGTTTCAGCATAGTGGGCCATGAGGCCCTCACTTTCTGAAACATCCATGGCCTGCAACAATTGAAAGGCGATGTCCCGGTGATCGTAATTCTGGAAAAGCTCAGAATATGCCCAGTTGAAGTTGGCTGCATCCAAAAGCTCGCGGGTTACGACAATTTTACCCCCCAGGCCCTCGAGGAAGAAAATCGTGTCCGGGAACTGCTCCCTGACCACAGCAATAATGTACTGCCAGGCTGGAATGGGTATCATGTACCCTGCATCACACCGGAAACCATCTACACCACGGTTACACCAGGTCAGGAATACATTGGCCATATATTGCCACAGCTCTTTATGCTGGTAGTTGAGCTTGGTGAGATCCTCCCAGCGCACACCCCACG